>NZ_JAYTLQ010000014.1:0-4528 GCF_043729335.1 Crenothrix sp.
CACTTAAGGCGGGACACGGTGCAAGGCTTAACCGTTCGGCCTGAGCCTGTCGAAGGGTGGGCGGTTAAGCCGATCATGGTTCGACAAGCTCACCACGAATGGCTTAACCTGAAACTGTCCCACCTTAAGTGGATAGCCTTGTAAATGGCTTAAAGCTCAAGTTTAATTAGAGTTGTCTTTAATAATCTCATTAACGCAATGAGTGCGACAGTTTTATGGATTGTGTTGTCGCTGCAAAAAAACATAAATGGCGCGTTAGATAAAATAACTGCAATGAGTACAGCAGTAGCCATTTAGCTGCGAAGTGAGGGATATTAAAAATTATTATTATTTTTCAATGTGATTGGATGCTCATCACGCCTTGGTCTTGTATTATTCCAGTAGCATGTTGTCCTTTATGCTATGTTTTCATGTAATTGGCTGTAAACTTAATAAATTTATGCAGGTAACGCTGCATTAAAATGTTTTGCCCCGTCCATATTTTTAATGCTACCATTGGTAGCGGTTAAAGTTTGAGCCGACTTCAGCTTTGCTGAGGTCGGGATTTATAGCCAGTCATTTGGCGATTTTTAAGTTTATAGAGTGTAATATGTCAGATCAAGTTGTAGGTACCGTTAAGTGGTTCAATGATGAAAAAGGTTTTGGATTTATTGAGCAGGAAGGTGGCAAGGATGTATTTGTTCACCATAGCGCAATTATCGGTACTGGCCGCAAGACCTTGCGGGATGGTCAAAAAGTAACGATGCGAGTAACCCAAGGCGAAAAAGGCCCTCAGGCTGAAAACGTAACACCAGCGTAAAACCTAACACAGCGAACCCAAAAGCGTTTTGTCTTTTGGGTTCTTTTGTTAAGCTTTAAAGCGCTTGGCGTTTTTGGGTTTTTGAATGGCTTAAATCAGATAATTTAGGTTATCTGTTTTCTCGATGTAAAATAATATTGTCGACGACAGTAGGGTCGGCAAGCGTCGAGGTATCCCCTAAGCCATCCAGCTCGTTTGAAGCAACTTTGCGCAAAATACGTCGCATGATTTTACCCGAGCGTGTCTTTGGTAAAGCGGGTGTCCATTGAATAATATCCGGACTGGCAATGGCTCCAATCTCTTTGCGTACTAAGCTAATGAGTTCCTTTCTCAATTCCTCTGATGGTTGCACGCCCACATTTAAGCTAACAAAGGCGTAAATTCCTTGGCCTTTAATGTCGTGTGGATAACCGACAACCGCAGCCTCTGCCACATGTGGATGTAGCACTAAAGCGCTTTCAATTTCAGCGGTTCCCATTCTATGGCCTGAAACGTTAATCACATCATCTACGCGCCCAGTGATCCAATAATAGCCATGCTCATCGCGCCGCACCCCATCGCCAGTAAAATAATAGCCGGGGTAACTTTTAAAATACGTATCAATAAAACGTTGATGGTCGCCGTATAGGCTTCGAGCCTGTCCTGGCCACGAACGGCTTAACACTAATAGACCATCCGCTTCTCCTTGCAGGACATTGCCTTCCTTGTCCAGGATTTCAGGAGTAACCCCAAAAAAAGGTAACGTTGCCGAACCTGGTTTTAATGCGGTGGCGCCAGGTAAAGGCGTAATCATGATGCCCCCTGTTTCAGTTTGCCACCAGGTATCTACCAAAGCGCACCTCGCATCCCCCACAACATGGTAATACCATTCCCAGGCTTCAGGATTAATTGGTTCGCCGACACTGCCCAGTATACGTAAGCTAGTGCGTTGGGTACGGCTGACAAACTCATTGCCTTGCGCCATCAGGGCACGAATGGCAGTCGGTGCGGTATAAAAAATATTAACCTGATGTTTATCGACAATACGCCAAAAACGATCAGCTTCGGGATAAGTGGGTATGCCTTCAAACATTACCGTGGTGGCGCCATTGCACAGCGGCCCGTAAATTACGTAGGAATGGCCAGTAACCCAGCCAATATCAGCGGTACACCAATAAATATCGCCGTCATGATAATCAAAAACGTATTTGTGGGTTATGGCGGCATACAGCAAATAACCGCCCGTAGTATGTAAGATGCCTTTAGGTTTTCCGGTAGAGCCAGAAGTATAGAGAATAAATAGCGGATCTTCGGCATCCATCACTTCGGCTGGACAGTGTTCAGAAGCATCTTGCATGGCTTCGTGATACCAAATATCCCGATTGTTATGCCAGGCAATATTTTCTGTACCATTTTTGATGACGATAACGCTTTTAAGATCGGGGCAGGCCATAGCGGCTTGATCGACATTGGCTTTAATGGCTGTGGTTTTGCCGCCACGATGGCCGACATCCGCACACACCACATACTGACAATTTGAATCCAGAATGCGATCTTTTAAAGCTTCAGCAGAAAATCCTCCAAAAACAATAGAATGTACCGCACCGATACGCGTACACGCTAGCATAACAACGGCTGCTTCGGCAATCATGGGCAGGTAAATGCACACGCAATCGCCTTTTTTGACACCTTGTGACTTTAAGACGTTGGCAAACTTGCAGACTTGTTGATGCAGTTCACGGTAAGTCATTTTTTTGTCACGCGCAGGATCATCGCCTTCCCAAATAATAGCCACCTGATCGCCGCGCTGAGCTAAATGGCGGTCAAGACAATTCTCACTGACATTCAGCTTGCCACCTTCAAACCAGCGAATATAACCAACGTTATAATCACAATCCATCACGGTTTCCCAGGGTTTTTGCCAGCTTAAAAACAGTTCCGCCTGCTCTGCCCAAAACGTACTAGGTTCGTCAATAGAGCGTTGATACAGGGTCTGGTAGGTGTTTTGATTAATGTGTGCACTGGGGATGATTTCAGGTTTTACATCATAAATTTTAGCGTTTGTCATCGGCTTATTATCGGCTGGGCAGTTATAACTAAGGGAGGTGAGGGCATTCGCTTTGCAGTGTAATGGCATCGACATTTTTTAGTGCAGCCGGATTCCAATGAGCAATTGCCCAGTTAATCAGTTCTGCTGATGAGGTATGTTGCAATGCTATGGGCGGATGCTGTTTTAATAAGTTTAGCAATTTAAATATAACATGCGCAGGGGTTTTTAACGCTACCGACTGTGCGCCTGTTTGCTTACTGAGCTTAAAGCCCTGGTCATCTGTAATGACCGGTACGTGTAGGTAAGCAGGCGTACTTAGCCCCAGTATTTGTTGTATATAAATTTGTTTGGGTGTCGAATCAAGTAAGTCCATGCCGCGCACGACATGATTAACGCCTTGTCGGTCATCATCAATCACCACGGCAAATTGGTAAGCAATAATATGATCTTTGCGTTTTAAAATAAAATCGCCGTGCTGCGTAGCAAGATGATGGCTAATAAGGCCTTGCAAGCGATCATCAAAGCAGATGACACGATCATCGGTTTTAATCCTTAACGCATGCGGTGCGTAGCAGGGAAATAAATTGTTTCGACAGGTATTGGGATAAACAGCATCGATGGATGCGTTTTGGGTTAGGTTGGCGGTAACGGTTTTGCGGCTGCATATACACGGATAAATACGTTTGTCGTGTTGTAAGGTGGCAAGAACATCGTGATATACGTCCAGGTCATCACTTTGGAAATAAACACTGCTGTCCCAGTGCAAGCCAAGCGTATCTAATGTTTTTAAGATGCTATCGACAGAACCGGCAGCATTGCGAGGAGTATCAAGATCATCAATGCGCAATAACCATAGACCTAGTTGGGCTTTGGCATCCAGAAAACTGGCAAGTGCAGTATATAACGAGCCTAAATGCAGAGGGCCGGTAGGCGAAGGCGCAAACCGGCCAATATAGGGGCGCTTGTCAGACACGACAAACAGCTAACCCATTTGTTTTTCCCGAATTTCATCCAGTGTTTTGCAATCGATGCACAAACTGGCGGTCGGTCTGGCTTCTAATCGACGTATGCCAATATCGATACCACAGGATTCACAAAAACCATAATCACCTGATTCAATTTCTTTCAAGGAGTCATCAATTTTTTTGATCAGTCTGCGTTCACGATCACGCGTTCTTAATTCCAGGCTAAATTCCGATTCCTGGGTGGCGCGGTCATTAGGATCAGGAAAGTTAGCCGCGTCGTCTTGCATATGATGTACAGTACGATCAACTTCCTTCATCAATTCAGATTTCCAGTTATTAAGAATGGTCTCAAAATGCTTTAATTGAGCCTCATTCATATACTCTTCGCCTTCTATTTCTACATAAGGCTTAAAACTAAAAGGCGATGCTATCGCTTTAGCATTCTCGGTCATCCCTTAACTCCTAAAAAACAAGGTAATATAAAAAAACAGCGCCTTTTTAGCAGAATAGCCTAGTGTTAGCAAGAACTATCGCGATAATTTATAGCCACTCGTTAGAAAATAATGCCTAACGCCAGCTATGGTGATTAGTGGAAGGCTATTAAATAGTCAATATTCGGCGATAGGCGTCAAGTTATACTAGTACTTAGTCAGCTTTATAATGTCGAGTACTATAAAATACTCCGTTCGTCCTGAGCCTGTCGAAGGACTTGTAGTTCATGGTTCGACAAGCTCA
>NZ_JAYTLQ010000015.1:0-28166 GCF_043729335.1 Crenothrix sp.
CACTTAAGGCGGGACACGGTGCAAGGCTTAACCGTTCGGCCTGAGCCTGTCGAAGGGTGGGCGGTTAAGCCGATCATGGTTCGACAAGCTCACCACGAACGGCTTAACCTGAAACTATCCCACCTTAAGTGGATAGCCATAAACCATGAGTAAAATAATCATTGTGTGCTATCCATAAGATGCTTTATCGCGGCGGCACTTAATCCAGTTACCGCTACAATAACGTCAATACTGGCACCTTGCTGTATTAGTTTTAAGGCTATTGTTTTTGTTGTTTGTTCTATTCCTTTCTCGACTCCTGCTGCCTCACCTTCATGATAACCGTCACCAAACGAGGACTCGAACATGCTGGCCTGGTAATGCAAGTCATCCTTATAATGTTCATAGGCTTTCTGTTCGTCTTCGGGCAGCTTCATAATACTGAGCTTTTCTTCTGCTTCCTTTAAGCCTTTTGCGGTGAAACTTTCCTTGATTTCTTCATTTTTTAAAAAGTAAATCCATTCATCCAGCGTATCTTTGGCAATGTCGTTAAAACGGTTTATTTTTATCAGGTAATATTCCGGATAGAGTGACTCTATGCTGTCTTTTTTAAAGAGTTGCTTTTGTTTGTCGTTAAGTTCCAATAAATCATGATTATGTAGCCCTATAAAACGCGTGGTGCCTTTGTAGATGTAATCTGTTCCACTACCCAGATCAAAATACAAAATGTTTATTGAAATAACTTTGGTTATGCTTGCATAAGATTCATTTTCCTTTATGTGTTCTATAGCCGTCTTTGAAACCCCATAAAATATGCGCTGCAAGTAGTCATACTCTCGATCATATTGTATTTCTATAATAATTATTTCTTGTTTGTGGTTGCGTACTTTAAGATCAACACGATTAAACTTATCAAGCTTATAGTCTTTATTACCCTCACTTTCCAGCACATCCAGAATGGTAATGTCCTCCTTAAGCAATTCGGTTAAAAACCCTTCCAGTATGCCGAAGTTGGCTTTACTGCGTAGCAAACGCTTTATTGCCCAGTCAAAAGTGATTAGCTTTCTTTTTTTATTCATAACTTACCTTATTAGTAAAGACGGCCAAAGAGTAAGGTTAATTTGTTTTAGGCGACATAACCAATTTGTGGCTTAAGATCAGGATCATTTTGAGTAACAACTTTACCTGTCGGCAATTCGAAAACAATATCAGCGCTTCGAATAGTCGATAAGCGATGAGCAATCAAAATAATAGTCACCTTATGGCTAAGTGATTCAATCGCCGCCATCACTTCTTGCTCGGTAGTGTTATCCAAAGCACTCGTTGCTTCATCAAAAACAATAACCGAAGCCTGTTTATATAAAGCCCGCGCAATACCAATACGCTGGCGCTGGCCTCCACTCAAACGCGTACCGCGCTCCCCCACCTTATTTTGGTAACCATTTGGAAGCGTCTCTATAAAATCGGCAATCTGCGCCAAACGAGCCGCATCACATACCCTGTCCATATCAATTTGGTCAATCGGCACACCAAAAGCAATATTTTCAGCAAGCGTAGTATCACTTAAATAAATATGCTGCGGCACGTGAGCGATAGTCGCCTGCCAATTACGCATGTTGGTTGCATTAAGGCTCACACCGTCCACTTTAATATGGCCTTTTTGTGCCTGTAAAAGCCCTAAAATAAGATCAGCCGTCGTACTCTTTCCACTTCCCGTACTCCCCACAAAAGCTACCGTGGTATTAGCCGGTATAACCAGGTTAAGGTCTTGCAATATCCATTTTTGCGCGGATTCCTCATAACTAAACCATACCTTTTCAAAACTTAAGGTTTTTTTAAATAACAGCGGTTTACGCTCAATAGATTCAGGTTCAACCATCGGCCGCGACAGTCCAGTTATCACTTTCCAAAGCGAGGCTTGGTTATTGCGCATACCCGCCAGTGATACAAAGCATTGCTGCAAGGCAGGTAGCAGGCGGTTTGCACCCACGGCAAGGGTTCCAAGCAGTGGCAAAATACCATCAAGCCCTGTGGAATCGCGTGACATTGCAACAGCCAATCCTGCAATCGACATCATGGCGATGGGTTCTATCAGAAACCTGGGTGATACTGCAATTAATGAGTTGCTGGTTTTAGCCTGCAACGCTTCGCGATTAACAGACCGGTATATTTTGTCAAAAACAGGCTGTGAGCCATCTATTAATACATCACGAATACCGCCTAATCCCTCTTGAATAGCCTTAACTGATTTGGCATCCAGCTCAGAAATCAACTTGCCATTGCGCACCAATGTAGCATGGCTGTACATCATAATCAGGCCATAAGCGCCGCCAACCAAGGTTGCGCCACCCAATGCCACCCAAGGATTTATCACAATTAAAGTAATCGCTATGGCAATAACCACCAGGGTATTGGTAACAAAATAAAATGCACTGGGCAAAAGACCCACGCTGACATTGTTTGCATCAGCCATGCTGAGTGAAATAATATCACTGCTGCTATTGCGGATGTGAAAGCTATAAGGCTGGTATAAGGTACGTCGGTACACTTCTGCCGATAAATCGCTACCTATAATTGCTGAATAGCGATATTGAATACGAACCGCCAGCAAACGAAATAAATTGGAAACGACAAAGGCAATAGCGAATAAACCTGCCATCCAGGTAATTAAATCTTTAGCGTTTTCAATATGCAACAACACCAGCCAAGGCAACAGGATTGGATTAGCCAATAGCTGCGGTGCATTGGCCAGCGCACCTAAAAAAGGTATCACAGCACCCAAACTAACAACCTCTGATATGGCGGCCAAAATTTGTACAAAAAGCATTATCCACACCCTGCGTTTATGCGAGGCGGGTAAGAGTTTATACAGCGCTTTAAGCCCTGCTATAAGCTGAGTTTGATTTGAATTTGTAGGCATGGATATTATTTTTTCATCACGGACAAGAAAAACACGTTACCAGAAAAATGGGGCTCAATGCGTGCATTCATAAATTTGGTCATATCTCGATCTAGTGATTTAATCAAATTACTGCCCTGAAATTCAGTATCACCCATTATCATAATCATTCTATACCTCTTGCTTTATTAATCATGGCTGTTGTTGACTGACAATCAACAAACTGCAAAATTTTTACTTCGCCACCCGATTTAATTACGCAGTCGCCACCCGCAACTTGTTCTAGGCTGTAATCACCACCTTTAACTATTACATCGGGTAATAACCGACAATACAAACGCTCTGGTGTTTGTTCATTGAAGGCTACCACCCAGTCCACACATGCCAAAGCCGCTAACACGGTCATGCGTTCTTGTAAGCCATTAATAGGCCGACTTTCGCCTTTTAATTGTTTAACAGATTGATCAGAATTAACCGCAACTATTAAGCGATCACCCAGTGCTTTAGCCTGCTCCAAGTAAGTAACATGGCCTGCGTGCAGTAAATCAAAACAGCCATTAGTCATAATAATGCGCTCACCGTTAGCTTTTGCTATCGTGAGCAATACGTCTAATTCGTCTTCTGAAACGACACCGTATTTTGAATCACGTTCACCGTGCATCGCTCTGGTTAATTCCTGCACCGAAACCGTTGCAGTCCCCAGCTTGCCGACTACAACACCTGCTGCTAATAAGCTGAGATGCATTGCATCAGATAAAGGCAAATTAACGGCAACACCCAATGCCATTACTGCAATGACTGTATCACCTGCACCAGTAACATCAAATACATCCTTAGCCTGAGCGGGCATAGAATGGGTTTGAGCTTCTTGTATGAGTGTCATACCGGCTTCGCTACGTGTTAACAAGAGAGTGTCAATCTGGTAGTGCTTTAATAATGCCTGACCTTTAGCAAGCAAATCTTCTTCGTCGTCACAAGCGCCAACAACTGCCTGAAATTCCGATAAGTTAGGTGTGATTACATCGGCTTTAGCATAATGTTGGTAATCACTACTTTTAGGATCAACCAATACTTTAACGTCGGCTTGCTTGGCATAATCAATATAAGTCGCAACATCCACTAATGTACCTTTGTTATAGTCTGAAAACACTACCGCCTGACTACCTGGTAAATAACGTAACAATCGGGTTAATAAATCATCTTTATTAAAACTTAGCGGCGTATCTTCAAAATCCATCCGGATTAATTGCTGATGCTGTGCCATAACCCGTAATTTACAAATGCTCCGAGTATTTTTTTCAACAACGAAATCACAGACCACACCAGCAGCCTGTAATAAGTTGCTGATGATTTGACCTTCTGCATCATCACCAATAACTCCTAATAAGGTTACTTTGCCGCCTAATTTGGCAATATTAAGGGCGACATTACCGGCACCGCCGATGCTATCATCAATAGTTTTAATTCGGACTATCGGTACGGGTGCTTCAGGCGAGATACGCGCCACTTGACCAGACCAATAACGATCCAACATCACATCACCCACCACAACAACTCTTACATTTGAAAAGTCAGGTACAGCTGCCAGCACTGAGCGCCTCCTCAATTTCACCACACCACCAATGCCCAATCAAAATATGCGCTTCTTGAATGCGTGCCGTTACAAAGGAAGGCACAATAACTGCAAGCGTTGTTTGTTGTATTAAGATACCACCGTCATTTCCACTCAGCCCAATGACTGCCATGCCTTTTGTTTTAGCTGCTATGGCAGCATTTAAAATATTTTCACTATTACCAGAAGTAGAAATAGCAATCAGACAATCTTTTTCATTGCCGATAGCGTGTATTTGCCTAGAAAATACCGTGGCAAAATCATAATCATTAGCATGAGCAGTCAAGATAGAAGTGTCTGTAGTTAAGGCAATAGCGGCAAAACCAAGTCTGTTTTTTTTATACCGCACTACCAATTCTGCGGCAATATGTTGACAATCAGCTGCACTACCCCCATTGCCACATAACAATATTTTTCCACCTTGACGTAAGGTGTTAATGAGCAATTCCGCAGCAGCTTCGATTACTTCAGCGCAGCTTCTTAAGTGTTCTATCATATCTTGATGCTCGTTTAATTCAGACATAAATGTCTTCAAAATAATATCCTTATTCAAGTTTATAAGAATGTTGGCTACCCACTTAAGGCGGGACACGGTGCAAGGCTTAACCGTTCGGCCTGAGCCTGTCGAAGGGTGGGCGGTTAAGCCGATCATGGTTCGGCAAGCTCACCACGAACGGCTTAACCTGAAACTGTCCCACCTTCAGTGGATAGCCAGAATGTTTAACTCATTATCATTAAGGTTTTTGTTTATTACTTCAATCAACCTCAACCTTAAATAATCATTCCCAAACAAATTCATTCTAAAAATCGTATCCGTCACATCAATGATTTCCGATGTGAGCCGATTAGCTACAATCACATCAGAAAAACCGCTTAAATTGCGCTAAATCATTACCACCCCTGAATTGTAAAGCGCCGCTTACGAATAACTTCCGTTAGGCATTCTTGTTTTTTCAAGTGGTAGTAATTTCAACTAATCCAAGAACTTACCCAGCTAAGTAGTCGTTCAAAAGTTTTTTAACACCAAATGCTCCTGGTTCTTGGGTCGTGAGCCATAAAATATTAAACGACTTTTGAACGACTATTTAAACTGTAAAAATAATAGATAACTCAAATCATAATTTTAACGTTATTAATTACATTTATTGTCAAATTTATCAATGCTACACATAAATAAAACCCTGAGTTTATATGTAAAAATAACAGACATCCGCATTAGAGGATTTACACAATTAACTTACGAAATCCACGAAAATTTAATAGGAAAACCCTTTTAAATCATCGAAAGCTTACTTATTTAAAAATGCAGCAATTATTAAGCCACATTATCAAAAAATATTACAAATTGTAGTATTATTGAGCTATCCGGCTTCCTAACCAGACAATAATTAAACTTAATAACGTTATGTCTGGCGAAAATGTGCAAAAATCTATCCGTAAGCTCACAACAAAGCAGTTAGTATAGTGATCCATGACAGAGCCATGCAATATGTGTAAATTAATACGTACACTACTGGTTTATTTGCTACAAATTTACACTGTTATGTAGTTTTATAAGCGGGTCAAATGAGATGAACAAAACTGTATCTTTAAAAAAATACGGGTGGGTGATTCAGCCTTTATCTGCATCAAACAAATAATAGAAATACAGCAAACTACAAGCATAAAAAAAGCCCTTCGAAAATCGTAAGGGCTTTGATTCTAATGGTGGGGTGTGAGAGGCTCGAACTCTCGACCTATGGATTAAGAGTCCACTGCTCTACCAACTGAGCTAACACCCCAAAAATCCTATCTACTGCTAATTGTAAGGGGTTTTAACAAAAAATCCAAATATAAGCTGTAATTGGTACTGATTTGTAGCACAGTACCCACCGAATCCTGAAGATGATTGAAGAGCTATCGACACAAGTTATTATCAGTGTTGGCAGCCATTTAGATACACAATGTGTATCTAAATGACGTATGATGGTTGTAATTAAAAACAGAGGTGACTATGTCCTATAATTTAATAAAGACAGAAACTGAAACCCAGGCCGTTAATCTACGGGTTCGTAGTGATATCCGTAGTTTGATTGACCGGGCGGCCAAGGCGCAAGGCAAAACGCGCTCGGATTTTATGATTGATGCGGCTCGCCGTGCTGCCGAGGATACTTTACTTGACCAAGCGTTAGTGCGCGTTGACCAAAAAACTTACGCTTATTTTCTTGAAATTCTGGACACGCCGCCGAATAACGCAGGCTTTGAGCGCTTAATGGCAGCTCCGACGCCTTGGAAATCGTAGTGATATCAGAACCGGTCTTATTGTCAGCCGATCATGACCTTTTGCACTTTAGCAGTGGTGTAGAGAGTTTAGATGACTGGCTTAAACGGCGGACATTGCCCAATCAAATCAGCGGTGCATCCCGCACTTATGTTGTCGCTGAAGCCAAAAAAGTGGTGGGTTATTATTGCCTGGCTTCTGGGGCGCTGGCCTTAAATCACACGCCCTCTGGCATTCGACGTAATATGCCCGATCCTGTGCCGGTGGCAATTTTAGGCCGACTTGCGCTGGATCAATCTTGGCAGGGTAAAGGGCTTGGTGTTGCTTTACTGCAAGATGCGGTATTACGCACGTCGCAAGCGGCAGATATTGTGGGCATACGGGGTTTGTTGGTTCATGCGCTGTCGGAGCAGGCCAAAGTATTTTACGAGCATCACGGTTTTGCCGCTTCACCGACACAGCCAATGACATTGATTTTGTCACTTAAGCGGATGTCGTTATGAAGTTATTGCAAGAAGCGCATTTATACAATGCCGCTTATTATTGCTTTACAAGAAATACATAAACGACGATACATCCATGCCAGCCATTGAATTTGAAGCGACGACTTTTTAACACACCCGTCGTATTCCCGATTATGTGCCCGACGGCGTTTCGCTTCGGGTGTTATTAAGCGTCGATAATAAAAAAACCGACTTTAACATACAAAAAAACCCCGCTAAGCCATGCAACTTGCGGGGTTTTAGAACTGCTAAGATCGGCCTGAAATAGACTTAATCTTATAAGCTGTAATACATATCAAATTCAACCGGATGTGTACTCATACGCAAGCGAGTCACTTCCTGCATTTTCAATTCAATGTAACCGTCGATTACATCATCAGTGAAAACACCGCCGCGCGTTAAAAACTCACGGTCATTGTCCAATGCGTCCAATGCTTGGTCAAATGAATGGCAAACTTGTGGAATGGCTTTGGCTTCTTCAGCAGGTAAATCATACAAGTCTTTATCCATAGCATCGCCAGGATGGATTTTGTTTTGAATGCCGTCCAAACCTGCCATCATCATGGCTGCAAATGCCAAATAAGGGTTTGCAGTTGAGTCAGGGAAACGTACTTCTATACGGCGGCCTTTTGGGTTTTTAACAAAAGGAATACGGATAGATGCAGAACGGTTACGTGCAGAATAAGCCAGCATAACAGGCGCTTCAAAGCCTGGAACCAAACGCTTGTAGCTGTTGGTTGAAGCGTTGGTGAAAGCATTAAGAGCTTTAGCGTGCTTGATAATACCGCCGATGTAGTACAAGGCAGTTTCTGACAAACCACCGTACAAATCACCGGTAAACAGGTTTGTGCCACCTTTAAACAACGATTGATGTACGTGCATACCACTACCATTATCGCCAACCATAGGTTTAGGCATAAAGGTGGCTGTCTTGCCGTAAGCATGGGCAATGTTGGCTACAACGTATTTCAGGCCCAACACTTCGTCAGCTTTTTTGACCAGTGTGTTGAACTTAACGCCGATTTCACATTGTCCGGCTGTTGCAACTTCGTGATGATGCACTTCAGTGACCATACCCATTTCTTCCAGTGTGGAACACATGGAAGAGCGCATATCCTGGAATGAATCAACAGGGGGTACGGGAAAATAACCGCCTTTAACACCAGGGCGATGACCGATGTTGCCATCCGCATACACTTTTTCTGAGTTCCAGCCCGCTTCTTCAGAATCAATCTTGAAGAAAGAACCACTCATGTCGCTGCCCCAGCGAATGTCATCAAAAATAAAGAATTCGTTTTCTGGGCCAAAATAAGCCGTGTCGGCAATGCCGGTAGACTGCAAATATTTTTCGGCGCGTTTAGCCAATGAACGCGGATCGCGCTCGTAGCCTTGCATATTTTTAGGTTCAATAATATCGCAACGCAAAATTAAGGTGTTGTCATCGTAAAAAGGATCGATAACAGCAGTGTCTGGATCGGGCATTAGGATCATGTCTGATTCGTTAATATGTTTCCAGCCGGCAATAGATGAGCCGTCAAACATATTACCGTCTTCAAAGGTATCTTCATCAATACTGTGCGCAGGGAAAGTAACGTGCTGCTCTTTACCACGCGTATCGCAAAAACGAAAATCGACATACTTGATGTCATTTTCCTGAATCATTTTCATTACATTTGCTACTGACATTTTATGTTGTCTCCTAGGATGTTGTAAGGTCTGTGTGTTATGCCAAACCTAGTAACGATACCATTTTTTTTAATCATTTGGCCACTAAAAAAATAGGGTCTCTAAAAACGTGTCTTTCATTGATTAGTGCAAGGCGTTTGAACAACACTTTTACATCCAAAAGGATGTATCGACAGGCGTAATGCAGCATTAAAACTCTAAAAATCTGCTTTTAAGCGATATTGTCCGCACCTTAGTTAACTACCAAAGGTGAA
Source organism: Crenothrix sp. (assembly GCF_043729335.1). Classification (NCBI taxonomy): domain Bacteria; kingdom Pseudomonadati; phylum Pseudomonadota; class Gammaproteobacteria; order Methylococcales; family Crenotrichaceae; genus Crenothrix; species Crenothrix sp. The sequence continues at coordinate 9,194 of NZ_JAYTLQ010000015.1, forward strand.
AATCGTTTAGGGAAATATCTTTAGATGGAAAACAATGAAGATTGGCGCGCCCGAGCGGATTCGAACCTCTGACCTCAGCCTCCGGAGGGCTGCGCTCTATCCAGCTGAGCTACGGGCGCGTAGCCGTGCATTTTAACCGATAGCCACAATAATTACGACAACATTGTTTTTAAGTTAGCCAGATTTGCCTTGCCGCGCTCTTTAATCACTTCGGGTGACAACTTTTTTTTGTTGACCCATTCCAAATCATCGGCGGGTAATTCATTTAAAAACCGACTGGGTTCACATTCGCTGATTTCGCCGTAGCGTTTGCGGTGCGTGCAATAACTGAATGTTAAGGTACGCTGGGCGCGGGTAATGCCCACATAAGCCAAGCGCCGTTCTTCTTCAATATTATCGGTATCTATGCTGTTTTGGTGCGGTAAAATATTTTCTTCCATACCAATTAAGAATACATGCGGAAACTCCAATCCCTTGGCCGCATGTAATGTCATCAAGCTGACCTGATCACTGGCCTCTTCTTCCTGATTGCGCTCCAATATGTCCATCAGCATCATTTTGGAGACCAGTTCCGCCAACGTCTTTTCGCCGCTGGTATCTTTGTCAGCAATACGTTTGAGCCAGTCCACCAACTCGGTGACATTTTTCATTTTACGCTCGGCAGATTCCTTGGTTTTGCTGTTTTCCCGCAGCCATTGCGGGTAATCGATTTGCCGGATCATCTCGTCAATCACGCCAAAGGTATCGCCGCGTTCTATGCGGTCAGCGGTATCAACCACCCAGCCGGTAAATTTTCCAAGCCGCTGTATGGATTTTTCTGATAGCTTTTGCGTTAAGCCTAACTCGGTACTGGCAGCAAATAAACTAACCTGACGCTGATTGGCATACGCGCCCAGCTTTTCCAGTGTGGTCGGGCCAATTTCTCGTCTGGGTGTGTTGATAATGCGCAAAAACGCCGCATCATCATCGTGATTAACGCACAGGCGCAAGTAACCCAGAATATCCTTAATCTCCGAGTAGGCAAAAAACGAGGTGCTGCCACTGATAAAATACGGAATATTATTTTCTCTAAGGCCTTTCTCAAATAAGCGCGACTGGTGATTGCCCCGATATAAAATCGCATAATCTTTGTAATTGCCGCCGGTTTTAAATTTATGGTGAATAATTTCCGAAATAACTTGTTGCGTCTCGGTGACTTCATCTTTATGGCTTAAAACCTTGAGTGCATCGCCATAACCCAGTTCACTCCACAAACGTTTTTCAATGGTATGGGGATTGTTGGCAATTAAATGGTTAGCCACTTTAAGAATACGTCCGGTGGAACGATAATTTTGTTCAAGCTTAATAACCTCAAGGCGCGGGTAATCTGTTTGCAATTGCGACAGATTTTGCGGCGATGCACCCCGCCAAGCGTAAATGGATTGATCATCATCGCCCACCACCGTAAAACGCCCTAAACTACCCGCGAGTAGTTTTACCAGCTGATATTGGGTGATGTTGGTATCTTGATATTCATCAACTAACAGATAGCGGATTTTATTTTGCCATTTTTCCAGCACTGCTGGGTATTGCTGAAACAGCAGCACAGGCAGCAAGATTAAATCGTCAAAATCGACAGCGTTATAGGCTTTTAAACTGCGAGTGTAATCCACATAAAGATTGGCAGCGGCATATTGATGCGCATCCGCCATAAGCAGTGACTGCTCTGGGGTGACAAAAGCATTTTTCCACTGGCCAATCTGGCCCGCATAGCTATCAAGTTGATCAATATCACAATCCTTTGCGCCGTGAGTAATCAGGTTACGCAGCAATGTATGTTTATCTTGCTCATCAAACAAGGTAATGCCGGATTTATAACCCAGTATTTTAGATTCAGCACGCAAAATATCCAGCCCTAAAGAATGGAACGTAGATACCCGCAGTCCGCGACTGTTGCTGCTATCGAGCAACTTGGAAACACGGTGTTTCATTTCCCGTGCGGCTTTATTGGTAAACGTAACCGCAGCAATGTGGCGTGCCGCTATGCCCTGCTTAACCAGATAAGCAATTTTTTCGGTGATGACACGCGTTTTGCCACTGCCCGCACCAGCCAGTACCAACAAGGGATGATCGATTGCTTTAACAGCAGCGTTTTGCTGGGAGTTGAGCTTAGCCATATAGCATTGTAAACATGTCTCGCGATAATGGAGAATAGAGAAAAAGATATTGGAGATTGCCATCAGAACAGTCGTGATCTGCCTGCCAATATATTGGACTATAATAACCGATCAAGGTGACTTATGAGCCGCGTAATCGTGATTGTTTTTGGAAAGGCAATCCTTCATCTAATGAAAACCTACACCAGTAACATTACACTTTATCCTACCTCCTAGGTAACCCAACTTTTAAACAACGGCTCTGCCGCTCAACTTGCAATGCCCTTGAGAGAACAAAAATTAGCATCTCATAATGATATGTTATAACATATCAAATAAACCCCTAAAGCTTTAAACACTCTTAATATCTTCCGCTTATGAACAAATTTATTGCAACTTTTTTGCTGTCATCCACTGCGCTGACAACCCTTGCTAACGCTGATGACAACACTGTTCAAGAACTCGAAGAAGTCGTTGTTACTAGCGATGCCTTAAAACACGCCACCTCAAAGCTGGCCGAACCGGTCACGGTATTGTCAGGCGAAGAATTACGTACCAAAGTCGGCCAAACCATTGGCGATACTTTGCAGAATGAACCCGGCATCAGCAATCAATCATTTGGCGGTGGCGTAGGGTTGCCGGTTATTCGCGGGCAATCTGGGCCGCGGGTGCGGGTCATGCAAAACAGTCTGGGCAATAACGATGTCTCCTCTTTAAGCCCGGATCATGCCAACGGTGTTGACCCCATTATTGCCGAACGTATTGAAGTGTTGCGCGGACCATCCACTTTGCTGTATGGCACTGGCGCTATCGGCGGTATTGTTAACGTGATTGATAATCGCATTCCCGAACAAATCCCCGGCAAAATTATCGGCGGCGCAGCTGAACAGCGTTATGATTCGGCAACTAACGAAACAGCCAGCGCACTTAAAGTGGAAGGCGGCAAAGATAAAATCGCTTACCACATTGACGGCTTTTACCGCGACCAGGATAACACCCACATTGGCGGAAACGCTATTGATGAAGCGGCTGCACGCCAACAAAACCCCAGCCTGCCACAAAATTTACAAAACCCAGATGGCGTTATCAACAACACCCAAGCACGATCACGCGGCGGATCTTTAGGCTTATCTTATGTCAACGATCTGGGTTTAGTGGGCGCTGCTATCAACAGTTTAGAAAAAAAGTATGGCATTCCACCCGATGGCCGTCCGCGTGAAGCGCCGGTAACGGTTAATTTAACGCAAACCAAATACGATTTTAAAGCACAACTGAACAAACCTTTTGCTTTCGCCGAAGCCATTCGCATGAAATTTGGCTACACCGACTACAAGCACGTTGAGATGGAAGGCAATATCGCTGGCACCACTTTTTTGAATAAATCTTATGAAAGTCGGTTGGAACTGGAACATCAACCTATTGGCATTGTTAAAGGCACGACGGGGTTTCAATCAACCCACAGCCAATTTACCGGGCTTGATGAGGGCGGATCAATTGTACCCACATCCGACATCGAAGCTTACGCGCTGTTTGATGCCGAATCTTTCACAGTGGATGATATTACCTACCAACTAGCTGGCCGTGCAGAATGGCAAAGCATTACACCCACAGATAAGGCAATTGATGGGGTCAGTTTTATACCCGTTAGCGGCTCGACCTCAGCCTTATGGAAGATAACCGACCAACATCAGTTAAGCATGGGATTTACCCATTCACAACGTGCGCCGCAGATTCAGGAATTATTTACCCGGGGTTTCCATGATGCCACGCACAGTTATGAACGCGGCAATGCTGGCCTTAATAAAGAAATTTCCAATAACTTAGATTTGGGTTATCAATTTAATAGCAGCTGGATGAGCGCCGACATTAATTTATTTCATAATTGGGTGGGTGATTACATTTATCAGCAACGCTCCGCCACCGAGTTGTTTAATGGCAATCCGGTACTTGATACCCAGCAAGCCGCCGCCACCTTTAAAGGCTTTGAAGTGCAAACTATTTTTCCGCTCATGCAAAATACTTATGGTGCGCTAGATTTGACCTTGTTTGGTGATTATACCCGTGGCACGTTTGATAACGGCGACGATGTGCCTAGAATGCCGCCATTACGTTACGGTTTTCAGTTGAGTTATGAGAAGGACGATTTTGCCAGCAATCTGCGCTTTACCCGCGCCGAAGCCCAAAATAATGCAGGTTTAAACGAAACCAACACCCAAGCTTATTTATTGCTAAATCTGCAAGCGCAATACCGTCTGGCCAGTTTTCACGATACTGAAGTACTATTTTTTGCTAAAGGTAAAAATTTGCTTAACGAAAATATCCGCAATTCCACATCCTATTTGCGTAATTTTGCGCCCGAACCCGGTCGTAGTGCCGAATTAGGTATACGCATTAGTTATTGAAGCGCTGTTTTAAAATGTAAAAAAATCAACGTAACTGGGTAAACTTAGGCCGCAAAATAAACTGACATCAATCGTGGATGGGCTTTTGTTCTACAAAGTTTCCAACATCACTTTCTTGTTGTTTTATATAAACAAGATTTGAGATAACTCCTGAAAACCTTAGGTACACTGTGGTTGCAAAATTCCAACAATCTAAGCAGAATGATATTAGCATTCCCTTTACATACCTAAATTACACTCCTGCAATTTTAACAGTAGCTTTTATGTAATCGGCAATACCTCCAAAAAACAACAGCTTACACATTTTAAAAAATTTATAATCTGGTATTAATTTAGTAATTAGCCTTATAATTTAGGTAAATACCCCGCTATACGTCACCATTATTTACAATAACAGTCGTATCCCAGTAAATGGGGTGTAAAAAAGCTGTACAAACATCCCAGCTCATTCATAAAGCATAACAATCTGTTATAAATCACCGCTATTCAAGCACTGGACAGCGCACCCTTGTAGTACATTGGCATCAATCAAATCTATTAAATACTTCAAGCACGGCGCTAACTGTCCACTTAATTTACATCATAGTTTATTAACCCACAAGAAGATTGCAATAAAACAAAACAACATATTGATTTTAAATATATAAATTTTTTTGGCACGCTGATTGCTTTAGTTATTACGAGCCTCGTTGAATTCAGCCTCACACGGTGCCTCACTTAGGTAACAAGATCATAACGACTACGCTGTATTAGCTCTAACCAAGCAGAGCGACACCTACCGCGTAATCGGATAAATTGAGCATTAACGTAACAGGGATTTACCCTTTTTTTATTTGGAGAACCACAATGAACAAAAAATTATTAGTCGCAGCTATTGCTGTAGCCACTGCTGCAAGCGCTTCTGCTTTTGCAGCCACACCATTAGGCAGCGCTACCCAAAAAGGTAGCTTATTAATATTCCCACGTGTTGAATCCTTAGATGCCACTGGAGACTTTGCGGACGCTAGCAGCGACACGCTGATCCAAATCACTAACGACTCTACAAGAGCCGTACGTCTGCAATGCTACTGGGGAACTACTGAAGGCAACCCGTTTTCTTCTGAAGGAAAGTTAGCGACAGACAAAACAGGCACAACCGGTGGCAATACTGCTGGCGGCAAAGCCCCTAATGCAACGTTAGCGGCAGCAAATCGTAAATCTATCAGAAACAACCATTATATGGACTTTGCGTTTACCTTAACGCCAAACCAACCGGTATCTTTCTGGGCTGGCGATCTTGCGAATACCTCTGTCTTTAACGTCTTGTCTACTAATGTTAAAGCGCCACAATTTAACTTTTTCCAAGACGCTACCCAATCTAATGCAGGCGAATTGAAATGTTGGGCTATCAATTCAAAACAAGCAGAAATTCATCACAACCATTTGATGGGTAAAGCAACTGTTGTCACTTTTGATAAAACAACAAATGCTAACCGCAACCAAGCACACGAATACAATGCCTGGGCTTTCCAAGCGCATTACTGGGAGAAAAAGCAAGAATACCCAACCAACAGCATACATTACAGCGGCAAAGAATTACCTACGCCAAACGTTCTGAGCTTAAATGGTAAAGAATATGATCAATGCCCTAGCCTCTTGGCAGGTCAATTCATACCCACAGGCCATCCTTTCTCTAAAGGATTTGGCAACGGCAAAGGCAGCAAAACTCAAGTCAGCATTGCTAACTGCCATGAAGACATGAGAGAAGCAGGTGACTCACATATCACTAAATTGGCTTATTTTACCTGGAATAACGACGAAAACAAATTCAGCGGCGCTGATGATTGTATGGGTGCATGGCGTGAAATTGACTTAGGCGAGTCTTTCGGTAACTTCACTTATAAAACTTTGAAAAGTGATACCGCTTACTTCCGTGCTGAGCCAAGAGCAAACTCTTTATGTAACCAAGGCAGCCAAAAAGCAGCAATGGAAACAGATATTGAAATTAGCAGCATTGTTGGCGTACAAGTAAATGATATAGGCGGCGTTTTCCAAACCAGCAGCAACTTGGTTGGATTAGGTAGCGGCATTGCTTCTCCTTATGAAAAAGCAGCTGGTAAAGGCGAAATCATGTGGGAACCTACTAATGGCGATGTTGGCAAAAAATAAGTCCACGTATGACCTTAAATGCTGTTAATTTAAGGTTGCTATAGTTACGCTTCATTCTGAGTGTAATGTCCAAAAAACGAGGGGCAAAAACTACGGTTTTTGCCCCTTTTCTGTTAAATAGGGATCAATAAAATTTCTGCATGACGTATAATTTAAGTAGATACCTTAAAAAGATCGTTTTTATAAATATTCAGGACAAATCCGTATGAATGCAGTGACATCAAAGACCAGTTTGGCACTTATTGTGGCAATTGGCCTGCTTACAACTCCTCCCGTATTTGCAGTCGACAAAGACCAGCAACTGATCGATCAAGTCCAGCATTATTGGGGTGCGCAAGCCAAACGCGATTGGAATACCATGTATGGTTTTCTTTCGCCTAATGAGCAGGCTACCATGACGCGTGCGCAATACAGTGAGTACCTTAATAAAACCACGGCTTTCGATTATAATAATGTGCAAATTAAGGATAAGGAAATTGTAGATAATATGGCATGGGTGGCTATAGAGTACGATGCCAAATTGATCCTTTATCCTAATGCTGCTCCGCGCCATGTACAAAATTGGCAACTTTGGCAAAATACTGACACATGGCATCTTATTCCTAGCGAACAAAGCCAGCACTATCCTCGACTACCGCCCAAATTACGTCTGGCAACAGAAGAAACTGCCTTGATGCAACGTGCCAAAGACGCATGGAGCGCCAAGTCTATACAAGACTGGAAAACGTTTTATAGCTTCTTACCCTCCGCCTATCGGACGCTCGTTAACCTGGACAGTTTTTTGCAAAAAAAATCACAATATCTTTATCTAAATCCAAATATTGATTGGGCAGAAGTAACTCAAGCATTAAAAGATAAAGGTTTAGTAGAAGTAAGCTTTGCTATTAAACCTAACGATCCGGCAGCATCTAAACTGGAACCCGAACCAAAAAATATGCTAGAAAAATGGTTTAAACAAGATGGGAATTGGTATATTGATGTGCCATTGCCAACAAACAAATCAGCATCTCCAAAACACTAAGTCAACAAGAGCAAAACCATGAAAGCTATTTATTTTTGCGGAATCATTGCAGCAATGTCAGTCGGCTGTAGTAGTTCACAAAATGTGTTGTCAACACATGAAATAATACCAGAAGCACAAAACCTAATGCCTTCTAACCGTGTGCGTTACCAGATGAAAACGGAAGGCCTTCCTACCAGCGGTCGCTGGAAAAGCACCCCCAAACTTGTCGATATTAACCAGGATGGCCTGTTAGATTTAGCATCATACCCGCGACTAGAGCATGGGGCACGAGTATGGCTAGCAAATAAACAAGGTGGCTGGACAGACGCCTCCCAAGGGTTAGAAATTGAAACCTCATGTGGTGGGGGCCTGGAACTGGCAGACATTAACAAGGATGGTAAATTAGATATCGCAGTAGCGGATCATTGCAATGGTGTCTTTGTGTATTTAGGGGATAAAGACAATACCTGGAAAAATACTACCAAAAACATGATATCGGCATTGGCGCAAAAAATAGAAGCCAGCAACTCAGAAGGTCGTTTAAATAGCCTCAAGGGGACAGAAGATTTAGCACTAGATGATGTTAATGAAGACGGTTTTTTAGATATTGTCACCGTTGGCTCCGACGAAGGAGGCTTTACTGTTTATTTAGGTGATGGCAGCGGAAAAAAATGGCATCAACCTAAAAGCGATGGCTTACCTAGTGGCGAAAATCCGGGTACTGACGAAAATCGCGGTGGTTGGGCAAACGATGTCCAACTTCATGACATGAATAATGATAAACATTTAGATATAGTTGCCTCCTACTATTCTGGCCCACGTATTTGGTTAGGCGATGGCAAAGGGCATTGGCAACCTAAAGCCGAAGGATTAACAGTTACCAGTTTAGGAGGAGTATTCCGGAGGTTGTCAGTTGCCGATATCAATAATGACGGTCTTAAAGACCTAGCTGTGGCTAATAATCTCAATGGTGCAGAAGCTTACTTGCAAAAACCCGATGGTACGTGGCAAGGACCTACCGATATAATGCCACAGATTAAAGAAGGTGCATCGACTGTGGCGTTAGGCGATCTCGATAATGATGGGCATATGGATGCTGTCATTGGCGGCAGATTATCTGATAAAGTAACCAGCCCTGGCGGCTTACACATCGTTTTTGGCGACGGCAAAGGCCAGTGGCAACAGGAAAAAGACACCGGCTTACCTACTGAAGGTATGGAAGAAATTTGGGGCATTGCTCTTGCTGATCTTAATGGTGATAAGCGTCTTGATATTGTAGCGACTTCAGGAAGCACATCAACCAATACGTTTACCGTTCATTCTCAGTCGGTAAGCGCTCCTGTTAACTCACTTCCTCTAGGTAACAAAAACCGGCTCCAAAAAAACAGCCCTCAATTACCCCACTTGCAAGTATGGTTGAGTGAACCGATAGAGAAAAAACCACATTAAACCTAAAAATAAACCGATCTTAAAACAAGAGAGAATGTGTAATGCGCAACCGCCATGCTGCTATTAGTACTCTCTCTTGTTTTTTTGTTAGTCTATTGATCTTGCCGCTCTACGCATTCAGCGCAGATCAAACTAACGCATGCAAACCCTCACACCTCACCAGTAAAGTCATCAGCCTGACTGACTGCAACACAGCTACCGATCCCGTTAATCCTGAAGCCAGCACCCGTGCTTTTATTAACACTCATGCCGATGATTTAAAGCTGCCCAAAGATCAATTTGAATTAAAACTAATTGACCGTAAAAAAAGCTTACAAGGCCAACACTCAAGATACCAAAAAATCATCGACGGCTATCCTGTTTACAACGGCGTTATTTCTATTCACCAAGATAAAACCGGCCATATACGCCGCGTAACCAGCCAGAATAATACGTCACAAAACCCAAACCCCCAGCAAAAGAAATCTGCCACTAAAGCAATCATCAGCCAGAATCAAGCTGAGCAAATCGCACTGCAATCCCTTGCAAAAAACGCTCAGGGCAAACCCGATTTACAAATACGAGAACACGCCGAAAAAATTTGGTATCCAACTCCTGATGGCTCCATGAGTCTCGCTTGGAAAATGTTAATTTTAGGCGAAAATCCGTTGGGTGATTTTCGGATGATTATCGATGCAGCAAGCGGCGTTATTCTTTTACAACAAAACCGCATTGCGTTTTTTCAACGCGGCGAAGGCCGGGTGTTCCATCCTAATCCGGTGCAAACTAGCGGTATAACCTCGCTCACCGATCAAAATAATGCCATTAGCCCATTATTAACATCACAATTAATCAACGTTACCTTGCGCGGACTCAGCGACAATAAACGCGACGACTTTTTGTTAAAAGGCCAGTTTATTGATGTCGCCTCGCTTGATAACAAAAACTACCCCGTTTCGAAATTTCCAGATGCCAAGCAAACCAATCGCAAATATTTTTATAACCGTAACGATTCTCGCTTTGAACAGGTCATGGTGTATCACACCATAGATAGCTATCAGCGCTATTTACAAGCCTTGGGTTTTAACAACGCTAACCCTGCACACAACGGTATTCACCAATTCCCTATACTTGCTAGTGCCCACTGGTATGGCCAGGACTTGTCTTTTTACCGGCCAACTAACGATACGCTACATTTTGGTGATGGCGGCGTGGATGATGCCGAAGATGGCGATATTATCTTGCACGAATATGGCCATGCTATCCAGGAAGCACAAAATCCTGATTGGAGTTGTGACTCGGGTGATAACTGCGAAATGCGTGCCATGAGCGAAGGCTTTTCTGATTATATTGCCGCTGATTTTAATGCCCACCAGGGAAATCTGGCGTATCAACGTAAACACGCCGCCTGTGTGGGCGAATGGGATGCTACCGCCTATAGCAAAACCATACCAGCCTGCTTACGGCGCGTTGATAGCAACAAGACCTACCCTGATTTAGTGGGCGAAAAATACGACGATTCGGCGATTTGGTCACGGACTTTATGGGATATACGCGCGGCATTAGGTTCTACTATTGCCAACCAGATTATTCTTGAACATCATTATGCAATGCCCACAAATGCCACTATGGCTATGGCCGCGCTGGAAATGCTCTCAGTTGATGCTGAATTATTGGGCGGCACTCATGAAGCAGCTTTACGCAAAGCTTTTTGCGCCCGCAAGATCTTAAGCGGCGCACAATGCACACCCCCTAAAAACAAAAAAATAACGCTTTACGCCAACAAAGACAGCTTTATCAGCCAAACATCCACCAATACTAATAATGGAAGTCATGACCGCCTAAAAATCGGCGGTGACCTTAACCATGAAACCCGAACATTAATCGGCTTTAATCTGGGTGCTATTGATGTTAAAAAAATAAAATCTGCGGTTTTAGAGTTGGCCATTGCAAGCAGTGATAAGCAATGGGGCATCTACGGACAACCCATTGACATCCACCCGCTACGCGCAGATTTTGCCGAAGGCCGAGGCGGCCACTACAATTTAAACATTTGGCCTTGGGTCATTTTCAGTAAAATACCCGGCGTTACCTGGAACTGTGCAGCCGACCGAAATATTATCAATAACCGCCTCGATTGCTCATCAGCTTGGTCGGGTGGATTGATCCACTCTACAAAATTTACCCAAGGTTCTGGTGTACCCGTAGTGCAAACCAACATCTTAACCGGCAAAGTTCGCTGGACAGTCACAGACGATCTCAAGTCGGGTAGTCGTCGCTGGATTATCAAAAAAGCCTTTCCTGAAGCGGGTCAAGTGGATTATTATTCCAGGGAAGGTGCCGCAAAAAAACGCGACCTCAGCCTTTCACCACGACTGATCATTACTTTCAAATGAGCCATACCAACTTCGATTACGGCTCATAATCTAAAACAACCTGTATATTTACTTTACAATCCGTAACATTCATTTTAGAAAACTGAATTGAGATGCTACAAGCTCGCCAAGCAATCTTCTATTCATTTCATCTTCCAGACCCTGTCGAATTAATTTTCAATCACAACCATTTTCTAAAAAATTTCCGGCAAAAAACACACTAATAAATTGATTTTAATAGCTAATATTTAAATGGCGCGTTTATTGCTTTATTCTAGAGTATTACTCACTCTTCAATACGCAAAACTCTTATGAACCGGAAAGTTTTAGTCCTTGCTGTTATAAGCATGTCTATTAGCACCTCAGCTTTTTCTGCTAGCAGATTGGGCGGCGTCACCCAAAAAGGCAGCTTGTTAATCTTTCCTCGCGTTGAAGCTTTAGCACCTTCCAACGGTGCATCGGGTTTTAGTGATACCTTAATTAATATCACTAACGACTCTTCAAAACCGGTTAATTTGCAATGTTACTGGGGAACCACTGAACAACATGCTGATAGAAGAGCGCCAGGACTGGGCGGCAATACAGCGCCCAATAGAAAAGCTAAACTGGCTAGACATACAATAAGAAGAAGCCATTACATGGCTTTTTCTTTTAAATTGACTCGAAACCAACCGGCATTATTTTGGGCAGGCGATTTGTCAGATACGGAAAATGCTTCTAATTCGGCTGCTAGTGGGCTTAATAATCTAGTCTCCACCAAAAATACGCCCCAATTTAATAATTTCCAAGATGGTACTCAGGCTAATGCTGGCGAGTTAAGGTGCTGGGCAATTAGCAATACAGGCACTAGAGAAATCCATCACAATCACTTAGTGGGTAAAGCGACAATTGTTACCTTTGCACCGGACAGTAAAGCCGCCGTTCCAACCGCAGCAGGTCAAGCCCACGAATACAACGCCTGGGCATTCCAGGCTTATTATCTGGGCAGCAACGACATCAAACATACTGGCAGGGCGCTAGCCACTCCCGGACAACTTGATTTAGACGGCAAAGAATACGACCTTTGCCCAAGCGCGTTAGTGGGGCAATTTATGCCAGCAAGGCATAATCTTGACGGCGCAAATACTAGAACCCAAATCAGTATTGCTAATTGTCACAAGGATTTAACACAAGACGGCGATGCCCATATCACGAATCTGAATTACACGGTATACAATGCCAACGAAGTAAAATTTAGCGGGCCAAATGAATGTATGGGCGCATGGTATGAATCGGATTTGGCTGCAAAGTTTCCACATTTTACTTACAAAACCCTTAAAACCGATTCGGCTTACTTTATAGTACGGCCAACAGCCAGCAGACTGTGTAACAAAGGCTCACAAAAAGGCAAAATGGAAAAAGATATTGAAGCCAGCAGCATAGTTGGCGTGCAAGTAAATGATATTGGCGGGGTTTACCAAACCAGCAGCAACTTGGTCGGTTTAGGGGGTGGTAGCGATACGGCTAATCCACCCGCAGGTAAAATGCTATGGGAACCAGACTATGGCGACATGGGTAAAAAATAACGCATCTAAAGTATAAAAGTACATGACCCTGCCCTGCCAACCCGTTTTTTAGTAGTTATTCAGTTCCCTTCTTTGAAAAAGAGGGGGGACTGAAGGATTACGTTTTTTATATCAATTGGGGGCTGGTATTCATCGTCTTAAATTGATAGTAATACCCGCACCATCCGCTGACTTTTTCTTATCTGCTTCTGGATCTTGTGACATTACAAATTGGCCTTTAACTTGCAGAGCGCCTTGCTTTTTTCCATTTTCATCAAAAAGTGAGCTTCCTGTGCTGTCCTCAACACTGTTGATTTTCCGTGTAGCATCGGGGATGTCAAATTCTTTAAAAGGAACGGCTAAATCTAAAAGTTTATGCTGTTCCATATTTTTAGTGAGCGTGTTTTTATCAATGTCACTATGCCTACGTTTTGCTTTACCAAAACGCGCTATCTTAGCTCGGTGGGAAGTTTTTTTGTGTTTTACAGCGCCGGTGGTGGCACGATGCGTTTTGGCAGCCACGTTAGGGATACCCATCGAAATAGCCATGATAAGTATCGTGATCAATCCAGACATACGATAGTTTTTCATTTTATACGCCTCAACGACAAAACGATTTATTTAATGAATCATACAATAGCAAGATATAGCCTGAAACTTATCATTGGTAACGCGTTGGATCGGCTATCCCCGCAGTCGCAAAGCCAATTTTCCGCAACCGACACGCATCACATTCGCCACATGCCCTACCCTGTTCATCGGCTGCATAACACGACACCGTGCGCTGATAATTAACGCCCAAGGCCACGCCTTGCTTAATAATATCAGCTTTGCTCAAAGATATTAACGGCGTGTGGATCGTAAAAGGCTCACCTTCCACACCGGCTTTAGTCGCCAAATTAGCCAAAGTCGTAAATGCCTTGATAAACTCAGGCCGACAATCGGGGTAACCGGAATAATCAACGGCATTTACGCCAATAAAAATATCATGCAGCTTTAAAACCTCTGCCCAACCTAGTGCAAACGACAGGAAGATAGTATTTCTAGCGGGTACATAAGTGACGGGAATACCGGTTTGCGGGGTGTTGGGTACGGCAATATTGGCATCCGTCAATGCAGAACCGCTGATAGAACCCACTCCCAACGTAATGATTTTATGGCTTTCAACACCGTACTCGGCGGCAATCTGAGCGGCAGCTATCAATTCTGCATTATGGCGCTGACCATAATCAAAGCTAAGTGCGTAACACAAATAGCCTTGTTGCTGGGCTAGCACCAACAGGGTGACGGAATCCAGTCCGCCGGATAAAAGGACAATGGCTCTTTTTTGCATAGGACTATTTACCTCGGGCATCATCCCAAAGCAATTTATGAAGTTGAATTTGAAAGCGAACAGGCAATCTATCCTGAAGGATTTTATTGGCCAAGTCAGTAGGATGCTGTTGCCCCATCACCGGTGAAAACAACACCTGACAACGTTCAGTCAAGTTGTATTCGGTTAACAAAGCCTTACACCAATCGTAATCTTCATCGTTACCGATGACAAACTTGATTTGGTCGTCAGGCATAATGAAGTTAATATTTTCATACAGATTTTTAGCCAATTCACCGGAGCTGGGGGTTTTTAAATCCATTACTTTAATGATACGGCTATCAACCCCAGAAACATCAAGCGCGCCACTGGTTTCCAAAGACACTTTGTAGCCCGCATCCGCCAAAACCGTCATTAACTCCAGACACGCAGGCTGCGCCAACGGTTCGCCGCCCGTAACAGTAACATAACGCGTACCATATTGTGCAACCTCTGCAATAATATCGGTAATGGCCATGCGTTGGCCGCCGGTAAACGCATACGCCGTATCACAATACACACAACGTAATGGGCAACCGGTAAGACGGATAAAGACCGTCGGTAAGCCGACTGTGTTGGACTCACCTTGCAACGAGTAAAAAATTTCGGTAATACGTAAGGAATTGTCGGTCAAGGTTTAACATCCGTTAAAGTGGCCAGTTTTTTTGACGCTAAATACGCCGCATTGGAGTTAGGGAAATCGGTACGGATACGCGTCAGGTATTCACGGGCTTTGTCGGCATTATTAAGCTCAATCTCAATATAACCCAGTTTTAATAAAGCATCGGGTACTTTAGGACTATTTGGATAATTATCTACGACCTTATTAAAAGCCGCTTTCGCCGCATCATTATCTTGCTTAACACGATACGCCTCACCCAGCCAATATTGCGAGTTACTGGCATAACCACCGGACGGATATTTAATCAAATAATCATCAAAAGCAGCTATCGCTTCTGGCGCGTGACCTGTGCTCAATTGCTTATAAGCTTGTTCATAGACCTGCTTTTCTTCATCTGAAGCCTGTATCGGCGCTTCGGGTGATTTTGTTTTTGGTTCGGTTGCCGTAGCGGGTTGTTCAGCCGGCGGTGCAGCTTCATCAGGAACTTTAGTTTCCGGTGCTGACTCTGTTATTGCAGCTGCGCCTGCTGCGGCATCCGTTGCTAAAGCAGGATCGGTAGGGGTTGCGTCCGTAGCTGTATCGCCAGGCGTAGCAGCACTTGCATCAGGCGCTACTGCACTAGCTTCTGGCGTTACTGCGCCCTTATTTTCCAATGCTTGCAAACGCTCATCAAAATCCGAATACATGGTTTTTTGCTGCTTTTTTAACTCTGCAATCAAAAAAACCTGATCTTCTACCTTGCCGGTCAGTTGCTGAATTTCTTTTTGCATCTGCTCCATACGGTTCATCATCTGATTCAGCGTAGTAATAGAGGGTGCTGCTGTTGGTGGTTTAACAGAGGGCAGCGGATAAGAAGAAGTATCCACCACTGGCGGCAAGTTTTCTGCACACGCGCTAGTGGTGGCAGCACACAACAGCATGGTAGCAAAACGCATGTTCATTTATCGCCCCTGATAGACCAGTTCGACACGGCGATTTTGCTCCCACGACGATTCATCACTACCAAACGCCGCCGGTTTCTCTTCACCGTAACTGACATTATCCAACTGACTATCTGATACACCTTGCAGCGTTAATTTACCCGCTACGGTTTTGCCACGTTGCTCGCCCAAAGCAATATTGTATTCGCGTGATCCGCGCTCATCGCCATGGCCTTCCAAGGTGACCCGTTGGCTAGAATGTGCCGCTAAATAACGGGCATGGGCGGCAACAATAGGCACAAAATCCGACTGAATTTCACTGCTGTCTAAACTAAAATAGATAATATTCTTTGACAGCGGGTTATTAGGATCGCTGAATTCTGGCCCGATAGCGGCATTAGGGTATTTACCATTAGCGCCGCCATTCATACCGGAACCGTTCATACCATTGGAACCGTTTAAACCGGAACCATCCATACCAGAACCACCGTTCAAGCCGCTGGTTGATGCATCGGTATTAACGCCACCAGGGCTGGCTGTACTCGCTGCCAATGGATCGACTTCATCTTCGCTACAGCCTACCAACAGTGCAGTGACCAATAACGCCAGTATTGTTTTATTAAACTTCATTGTACTTATCCTTAACATAAATGATGACTAAACTCGGGTTTGTGCCAACAGAACTAGGGTGACCACGCCGGTTCACGGACTTCACCGCTGTTAAATACCATTCTTTGCTGCATTTTACCATCTAATGTCACCGCGGATAAAAATCCGGTTCGACCTTTTTTAGACGCGTATAAAATCATGCTACCGTTAGGTGCAAAGCTTGGCGATTCATCCGACGGCCCACTGGTTAACACGTTAATCGCTTTGCTATTCACATCTAATACTGCAATCCGGTAATCGCCGCCATTACCATGCACCATGGCAATGTTTTGGCCATCCGGTGAAAAACTGGCACGGGCATTGTAATCGCCACTAAAAGTAAGGCGTTGTTCTTCACCACCGCCTTGGCTGGAAGTCATGTACAGCTGCGGCTTGCCGCCACGATCAGAAGTAAAAACAATGGTGCTGCCATCGGGCGACCACACTGGCTCTGTATCTATGGAAAAGCTTTTGGTAATCTTGCGTAAAGCCCGTGTGCCGACATCTAAAGTATAGATATCCGGGCTGCCGTCTTTAGATAGCGTTAACGCTAGCTTAGTACCGTCGGGTGACCAAGCCGGCGCGCCATTAATGCCCGGAAATTCGGCAACCCGCGTACGTTCGCCCGTAGCCAGTGTTTGCACATAAATCGCTGCATTGTGTTTTTCAAAAGACACATACGCCACTTTGCGCTTATCCGGTGACCAGGAAGGTGACATTAAAGGCTGCGTGGACGCTGCAATGGTTTGCGGATTAAAGCCGTCGGTATCGGAAACCTGTAGTTTATGCTGGCTTTCTTTACCCTTCCGATCACTGGTGATATAAGCAATGCGACCGCTGAACGCACCTTTTTTGCCAGTGAGTTTTTCAAAGATCAGATCAGCAATGTGGTGGGCGGTACGGCGTAAGTCATCGGCAGATGAAGCCATTTGGTAACCCATCATCGGGCCACCTTTTGATACGTCCAGCAACTGGAATTGCACATTGTATTGGCCGCCATTACCACCGACTTGGCCAACCGCCATATAGTTTTGTCCCAAGCCCTGCCATTGTGGAAACTGCACTTGGCTAGCGCTGCTAGGCTGGCTCGGCATGGAGCCACGCGACATCATCCTAAAATAGCCACTGCGTGCCAAATCGGCATTGATTATCGCGCTAATATCCACCGGTGCGCCTTGCGATGCAAACGGCACGACGGCAACCGGTATGCCATCAACCACCGTACCTTCATTAATTTCAATGGTCAGTTCGGCATTACAAAAGGCCCCGTAAGTACCCAGCGTAACAACCATCACTATTTTTTTAAAAAAACTCACATTTATACTCCTTTCCTAAAATTTGCTAAACCGCTGCGTTGGTTAAATAAAGCTGTACAGGTTAGCATTATTGACCTTGTTTCAAGTCGCGGGATAAGGCCAAAAAATGGTGTTAATGTGGTTGGCGGGACGCTAGGAACCCCAACACATTATGCTGCATCTGTATCGTTGGGGCTCCTAGCGTCACCCCAACCGACACTTGTGTCGCCGCTTAAGTTAGTAACCCATATTTCAATTCACAGATTTTGGATAACCAAATTCTCCGCTATAAACAAAACATTGGATTATCCCTATCTTATCATTTTGAATAATTGATAACGACATAAGCTGCATTGCCTGTTTTCCCATCGTTTAAATTATCGATGAATATTAAAGGTTATCGACCTAAATTCCTTCAAAGCTAAGTCTCTATCGCTGGGTACGGGTAAAGGAGATGACCGACGCACAGCATTCTCGGCAGATTGGTTAAAAATAACATCACCGGTACAAGATGCCGTCGCATCAATAACAGCACCACTCACTGACATCCGTACCCTAATGCTGCAACTGCCATGTTTGTCAGACGGCAACACCCAGTTCCGAGTCACTTTTTGTTGAATAAATTGCTTGTATTTAGCTATTTCATTGGCTGCCTTAGCCGCGTTAGCTCTAGCTAAAGCGGCTGCCTCGGCTTGTTTCTTTGCGGCCTCAGCTTGCTTGGCCTGCTCTTTGGCTTTTGCTTGTGCCGCTTCCGCTTTAGCTTTTTCAGCGGCCTCTGCTTTGGCACGCGTAGCCGCTTCAGCTTTCTTATCTTCTTCTTTGGATTTTTCTGCTGCCTCTGCCTTAGCACGACTTGCCGCTTCCGCTTTTGCTTTAGCACCTGCCTCTGCTTTGGCTTGTGTTGCTGCTTCTGTTTTAGCAGCTTGCCTTTCTGCCGCTTTTGCAGCTTCTTTTGCCTTAGCAGCGGCTTCTGCTTTTGCAGCTTGTTTTGCACTAGCCGCAGCTTCGGCTTTAGCCTGTACAGCGGCTTCCGCTTTGGCAGCTTGTTTTGCATTGGCCGCAACTTCGGCTTTAGCCTGTACAGCGGCTTCCGCTTTGGCAG
>NZ_JAYTLQ010000016.1:0-1839 GCF_043729335.1 Crenothrix sp.
CTCTGCTGTTTTCCCCGCCACGATTGACCTCCGCTATGATTTTCATGCAGCTGAAGTATATCCGGATTTTAGTTAAGTGAACAGCATTGGGTACGTCCCCTATTATGCGCTATTATGCGGGTTAGCTCAGTGTAATGGGCAAGATTGATGATGCCGTTATCTGTCTGCCAACAAAAAGCATCATGCGTATATGTTTATAACTTAATGCTAATCATGCAACTTTAGCAAACCGAAGTCGCTGGTCAATCTCGCTTCAACTGCAGCATGATGAATTCTTGCAAAACTCTCGATGCTTTTACTAGGCCAGCTGGCTCGGCTACCGATTGATATATCAATGAAGGATATTGAATGCCTGCGTCATTTATCCCAGAGATTTCCAGTTCGAATGGCTCTTTGCCTATTTGCCCTACATAGTCGAAACTAGCTTGTATTTCCGTCGAGTTACAACAGCCAGATTGAGTACTACGCGTGAGTTGTGCTTGATAAGCTTTTCCGTTGATTTTTAAAAACACCTCCTCAATTGTGATCTTCACGGGTAATGGATTTTTGTCAGTATGGTTCCGATGAATACTTATCAAAAAACTGTATTTATTTGGTGGATCAAATACCCCTGTTTCGATTGCTTTATGATAAAAGCTTCGGTAATTGATAGAGAGGTTAATAACGCTGTTGTTAAACTGACCAATGACATCATGCTTTCCATATGACCACACTGACGTTGCAACCGCTCTTAAATCGTAAATCACATCGGGAGCATTTGGATTTTTTTCTTTAACTAAGTCAGCAAGTGGCTGGTTATAATTCTGTTGCACACTCTCCAAAAAATTCAGATACTTGCTGCAATTTTTTTCATCTTTTTCAGCAGTTCGCCTATCAAATTGAATAAGCAATTGTGCCACTTCTTCTTTATTGAGCCCTTTTTTGCCTTCGTCACTGATGCAATCTTGATCACATATTTCGTCCAAACTTAGTTTCTTTGAGAGTAAGTTGCTTACATTTTTGATGCGGGTTTGTATTTCCACATTCTCAACATCACAATTCTGAGCCAATACTTTTGGCATGTAATTAACAGACGCTCTTGTCATAATCATCATCGACTCGATACTAGGCAGAGAATGCGCGAGCGCACTACTTGCGTGGAAAACACCTGTTAATAGCAACCATTTTAAATTGTCATATTTACTTTTCATTACTAGCTTTCTACAAAAAATTAGTGTTCGCACTACTTTAGAACTAATGGTGTCAGTCTAAAATTAATGGGGTCAGCAACTGTCTTGAAATAAATCGTTTTTGACAGGTTTTCAAGCGGCCTCCGCTTCTCGCCACGGCGTATTATTTTTCACCATGGCGTTTAAAATCACCAGCAATTTACGCATACACGCCACCAACGCCACCTTCTTCATTTTACCTGCGGCCAGCAGCTTTTGATAGAAGGCTTTAATCACGGGGTTGTATCTTGAGGCTACTAAAGCCGCCATGTACAACACTGCTCTAATACTCGCACGCCCACCCCAAATCGCCCGTCTGCCTTTGTGACCGCCACTATCTCGATTAAACGGGCATACGCCCACCAAGGCACTAATCTCGCGCCTAGCCAGATTGCCCAGTTCTGGCAGCTCGGCCAGCAAACTGGTTGCCGTGACTTTCCCCACGCCAGGCACCGAGGTAATGAGGTCGGACTTAGCTTGCCACAGCGGGCTTTGTTGAATCGCAGCATCTAAATCATCATCGGCTTCACTCAAGCGCTTTCTTAGCCAAATAATATGTTGTGCAATTTGCTTGGCGATTTTGTCTGAGGCTTGAGCATGGCGATTACTTTCTGCGGTAATCATCTCAACT
>NZ_JAYTLQ010000017.1:0-1679 GCF_043729335.1 Crenothrix sp.
GCACATCAACGGTTCTGATTTTAATCCGGTATCAAAACGCGCGCTTTGTGGACAATAACCGCAATCTTCCGAACAAGCGCCGGTCTTGATGCTTAACAAGCTGCTAACCTGAACTTCGTTAGGGTCAAAATTCTGCCTGTGAATGGTTTGCGCTTGATAGATAAGGTCGTTGAACGGCATGGCAAACAGTGCCAACACTTCATCTATGTGCCAGTTATGGCGAATACGTTCAGGGTTTGCAGACATTCGGTTAATCTCCAACTACAATAAGGTGCTGAGGGTAAAAAGCGGCGACTTAACTTGTCAACTATGCTCTATGAAAAAAGTATACAACTGGCTATCTATTATACAGAATGCCCTGCTACCGCCTACTTGTATTTTGTGCGGCAATAAAGGTTTTGGCTCGCTCGACATCTGCGAAACCTGCTACCAACGCCTGCCACGAAATAATGCTTGTTGCTATCGCTGTGCAGAAATATTTGTTACAGCTATTGCTGTACCAACACTTTGCGGACGTTGCTTAAGTGAAACACCGTCGTTTGATGAAACCCACGCACCTTTTATCCATCAAGAAGAAATCCGACATTTGATTACCGGATTAAAGTTTGGCGCACAGTTCAAAAACGCCCGATTACTGGGTAGTTTATTAGCTGACCATGTTGGCAAAGCGGCAGAAAGACCGGATTGCATCATCCCTGTGCCGCTACACAAAGCCCGTTATCATGAGCGGGGGTTCAACCAAGCGTTGGAAATTGCCCGAACGGTATCGCTTACCTTACATATTCCGTTAGATTTTTACAGTTGCACCCGCCACAAAGACACGCCCCACCAAACCGGACTATCCGCAAAAAAACGCCGCCAAAATTTGCGCCGTGCGTTTTCTGTGCAGAAACCGATACCGGCAAACCATGTTGTGATCCTGGATGATGTTATGACGACGGGCTCTACAGCCAATGCATTGGCTGTAGAATTAAAAAAGTCAGGGGTGAACCGGGTGGATATTTGGGTTTGTGCGAGGGCTTGACGATGAAATAATTTTTTATTAGAATTTATCAATCAATAGCTTAACAGAATAGCGCGAAAGTGCTGAAAACTTTTAGTGAGTTCAATATTGCAACCAATTCTTGTCGAAAAAGCCTGTTTACGAAACCTATGCACTATTGATTGTTGAAGATTTATGCAAAAAACCAGCATACTAATGCCGCTCGAACTTGTTGCGTACAGGTATCAACACAGTAGAAAAGTCGGCCAAAACTGGACTGCCTAGGCCATAACATGCCGTCAATAAGCTTTTTGTAGCTTTATACACTCAAACATAAAACCGTCCAAGGCTTTTATACCGGGACTCTCCACGTAATGAAGGCCTAATTCTGTTGCATTAACTTGGTGCTTTAGGATTCCGCTGATCGAAAACGGAATGCCTGATTCCGGCAAAAAAAGTCGTATTTTAATCTTGCCATCCAAATTTGCAGCGGCGGGTGTGTACAATTTTATTTTGATGCCGGTATAACTGATGTCAAGAACTTCACCTTCCAAGTGGATTGGATCATGCGGCGGCTCGAGCATAATATTGGCTTTTAATCCCTGCGGGTTGAACCGAGGGGATTTTCGTCGTTCTGCTTCAGTCATGGCATGTATCCAAAAAATATTAACCGTTGATTATAAAGATTTCCTTTATA
>NZ_JAYTLQ010000018.1:0-40715 GCF_043729335.1 Crenothrix sp.
ATTCTATTTGTCATCGAAGAAGAAACGCAAGGCAGTCGGTTTTCAATTCATCGCCTTGCGCATTATTGTCTGGATCTGGCAGAACTTATGGAAACCGAACGTGTCATTCCGGTGGTCATATTTTTAAATTCCGGAACACGGAAAAAAAGTTTGCGATTGGGTGGCGATAGACACAGTTATTTAGAGTTTCGCTATCTGGCCTGCGATTTAAAGCGCTTGTCAGCCAACGATTATAAAGACAGCAACAATATAATCGCCCGGCTAAACCTGCCCAATATGCACTACCCTAAACAAGAGCGGCTAGAAATATATTTAGCTGCACAACTAGGATTGCTGCAAATTGAACCGAACCCTAACAAACAACGTAAATATATTGACTTTATCGATTTTTATGCGGATCTTAGTGAGCAGGAAATCATCGAATTCCGAACACATTACCTAAACGAAGAAGGTGAAATAATGGGACTGGCACAAATACTAAGACAAGAGGGGCGTCAAGAAGGGCGTCAAGAAGGACGTCAAGAAGAATGTATTTCTTTAGTGACGCGCTTATTAAGACGAAAATTCGGCATTCACCCCGAACTTGACCAATCATTAGCGCAATTACAAACATTACCGGTTGAAAAACTGGAAGAATTAACAGAAGTTATTTTTGATTGGACTGAGCTGAGTGACTTAACCGAGTGGCTAAAACAGCAACTTGCAGCGATCAACCAACGCTGACTCCTGTAACTAATTTTTACCAAAATAAACAGTTATGAAATTATTAGTATTTTTATATAAAAACTACCTAAAAGCAGCATGGGCCATTAGGCGCAGATTTAAGGTTAAAGCCTATGGTATAGGGTTTATTTCAACCATAATTCCGGAAGCCTATCAATTTAATTTTCAAGGTAGCAACTTTGTTTTTTTGCCATCTGCTGGTAAAAATTATGGTGGTAAATTTGTCTATTTAATTAACAACTAAAATTAAAATATTTATAAATTATGTATAAAAGTTTTTCTAACTACTTGTGGACTCTTATTCGTTTCTTAAGACTAGGTGGTCTACTATTACAGATCCATCCTAAAAGCTATCTTCGTAAGCGGGGTTGGTTCTTATCTTTTACAGCAAAACGCTCCATTGATGCCGCTAAAAACCCTATTCCGTGGTGGAGTTATGGTGTCATTGATTTTGTGGAAGAGCGTTTAAAACCATCACTGTCTTGTCTGGAATTTGGTTCGGGTGGTTCAACGGTTTGGCTTGCACACCGAATAAAGTCAGTAACCAGTATAGAAAACGATCCGAATTGGGCGGCAATTGTAAAAGACTTTGTTCCGGAAAATGTCCGGCTGATTGAGCTTGCCAAGCCAGAAAACCTTTCCGATGAGCATGTAGGTAAAGAAGTCTTTGACATATTAATTGTAGATCCCCTTGCACATCGCATTAACTGTGCAAAAGCTGGACTTCCTTTTCTTTCAGAAACAGGTGTAGTGATATGGGATAACACTGATGGATCAGACTGGCCAGAAATAAAGGCACTAATGGCAGAGCATGGTTTTAAAGAAATTTCATTCAACGGTTTAGCTCCTCAAGAAGTGTCTCTATCACGTACAACCATTTTTTACCGTACTGAAAATATATTTGGGATATGAGCGTCGCTAACCCAAATACGCAAAAACCCGTTGCCATACTCATCCCATGCCTGTTAACCGGTGGCACAGAAGTTGCCACATACGAAACCGCACTGGCCTTTAAAGCACAAGCTATGCCGGTTGATGTCATCGTATATTTTGATGAAATTGATCCGGTTATGTTGCAAACGTTTCAAAGCGCAAATATAAACATAATTGCTCTAGGGGCGGTCCGTGGCCAAGGTATTTATAGACAGTGGATCTTAATGTGGCGTTTGTTTAGCGTTTTGCTACGTGGCCGTTACCGGATAATTTGGCTGCAATACATGACCCCAACCTTGTTGCCGTTGCTGATTGCCAGATTATTGACAAGGCATTTAGTGGCAGCGGTGCATGTGGCAGCGCATCACTTTCAACCGCCAGCAATAAAGCGTTTACGCTGGCTAACACGGCATTGGTTAACGCGCTTGGTATGTGTATCGCAGACCACGGCGGATGGCATATTTAAGGGTACAGGGATGCAAGCGCAGGTGACGGTAATACCGAATACCCTTAATCTAGCTCACGCACAAGCGGCAAATACGCGTGATTGGCGAGTCGAGCTGGGGTGGCCTAAGCAGTCTTTAGTGCTGGGTTTTGTGGGTCGGTTGGCTACCATTAAAGGTGCGGATGTGTTGCTGGAAGCAGTGGCTTTAGCCTATCAGCAGTTACCGCAATTAAAACTGGTGTTAGTTGGCGACGGCGACGAACGCTGTAATCTGGAACTGCAAGCCAAACAACTCGGGATTGCTGACCTAGTACATTTTGCCGGACGCTTAACCCGCGATGCCATTTATAGCGCCACCAAAGGCTTTGATGTGGCGGTAATACCCAGCAGGGAAGAAGGCTTTGGTTTGAGTGCACTGGAGGCCATGGCAGCGGGTGTACCTGTGCTGACAAGCAGGGTGGATGCCTTAACCGAGGTGATTATTGATGGCAAAACCGGACTGTTATTTGAAGTGGGCAATGCGACGGCCTTAGCTGAGGCAATAGTAAATCTTGGAGTTAATGGCGAGTTACGGATGCAAATGGGGCAGGCAGGGGTGCAACAGGTTGCCGCGCACTATGACATAAGTATCTATCGCCAACGCATGGTAGCGTTTGTTAGTGAATTGACTAATTGATGACTATGTGGAAACGGATTAAACCATGAGATTAACCCCAGCGCAGCAAGCCACCATTCGTTCTACTGTTGCCGAAACCTTTGGTGAGGAAGCCAATGTCTGGCTGTTTGGTTCGCGGGTGGATGATAACAAACGGGGTGGGGATATTGATTTGCTGATTGAAACACAGCAAGCCGATGTTGCCGTGATTGTACGGGCGGAGATGGCTTTATTAACGAAACTCCAAATGAAACTAGGTGAGCAGAAAATTGATGTGCTGGTGGATTACCCGACACGTCAATACACGCCCGCCATTTTTACCATTGCCAAGCAAACCGGTATTCAATTATGAGTGAATCTATTCCCTTGTTGCGGCGCAACTCACTATGAAAATTGTATTCATTCAGCGGGTATTGCCGCGATATCGACAAGCCTTATTTGACGAGTTACGCAAACAATCAATAGCACAGGGGCATAGTTTTTCACTTTGGGTGTCATTACCACACGCTATATTTGAGCGGCGTGGAACCTCTGGATCACTTGATTGGGTAGATTGGGTGCGTTGCGTTTCTTTACCTGACAGGCTAGGTTCAATTGAATTTCAATTTCTGCCATGGCGCAAATTAATAGCCGCAGATGTGGTGATTGTTCCCGATAGCGCACGTTGCTTGTCTAATCTGGCTGTACTTGTTCTGCGTCGCTTACTGGGTCGTCAGGTGCTGACGTGGGGGCATGGCATCAATTTTCAACCCGATAGCTTCTCAAAACGCTATGAAAAATTGCGCCTTTGGTTGTTCCGGATTGCAGATCGCAATTTGCTATATACCGACGCATGTTTGAAGTTTATGGGTGAGGCTGGGTATCCATTAGATCGGCTGGGTGTAACAGAAAACGCAGTAGACACGACAGCTGCTCAAGGACTGTATTCACAACACCCGGAAGTATTAGCGTTTCGCCAGAAGCATGGCTTGGGACAGTTTCCGTGTATTGTTTTTTTGGGCAGTTGGTATGCGCGTAAACGTCCTGAAGTCGTCATTGAAATAGGCGAAGCGCTACGTAAACAAGTACCCGACGCTAAAGTAATTGTAATAGGTGGCGGCGATAGTTTGCCCTTGCTACAAAGCCTTGCGGCAAGTTTTCCCTGGTTAATTATTACGGGTCCATTACATGGGCGCGATCTTTACGTAGCTTTGGCTGCGGCCAATTGTTTGGCTGTGTCTGGGGTGGCTGGTTTGAATGTGCTGGATGCAATGGCAGTAGGTTTACCCATCGTGCTGCCAAAACGAGTCGATCACAGTCCGGAAGTGGCTTACGTACAGCATAACGTTAATGGCTTGATTGTCGAAGACAGTGTTCAGCATTTGGCAGACGCTTGCGCCGAGCTCATCAATAACCCAGCTCAGCGTGCTACGTTTTCTGCAGGTGCTTTAATAACATCACGTTCTAGAACTATTGATAGTATGGCAGCCAATTTTTTACGTTTCGCCCAAAAGACTGTTTTTCCGCGTACCAACCAACCGGTGGTATTTGTATATCAACGCATGTTGCCTTATCACCACGCACGATTTTTTGCGGTGGCTTCAGCTTTAGCTAAACAAGGCAGGCAAGCTGTTGCATTAGAAGTCGCGGACTTTGACAGTAGCTATGGTGCCATTAGCGCACCAGCTGGTAAAAACAAAAATCAAAGTCTATCTATTGAATGCTTGTTCCCAGGAAAAGATTATCTGGAATTGGATAAGAAAGCCGTGGCCGCCAAGGTAGCATTACGGTTACAGGTATTAAATCCTGATATTGTTTTTTCGCCTGCTCCGGCTTTTGCGGAAGGTGCCGGGGCTATGCATTACAAGGTGAATCATGGAGGAAGGCTGGTATTAATGGATGATGCCTGGAGCTTAACGGAACGCCAGAGTTCTGTTAAACGTATAGTTAAGCGCTTGCTGTACCGCTGTTATGACGGCGGTTTTTTTCCTTCGCTGTTGCATGGTAATTATTTTAATGATTTGAGTATTCCGTTTGACCGTCAACACTACGCAGTTGATGTTGTTGCAGACAATGACAATAATGTCTGTATAGAAACAGCAGCGTTATGTGCTTTGCAGTCGCCCTATCTATTGTACGTAGGGCGCTTGATTGCTCGCAAAAATCTTGATGTTTTAATTCATGCATTTGCGCAGTTACAGCATCCTGACCTTAAACTGGTTGTTATCGGTGATGGGCCAGAACGAGCAAGATTAGAAGCTAATGCTCAGCAAGAAGGCATAAAAGATTCAATTAAATGGCTGGGAACTTTAGATAATGCAATCTCAAGAGCATGGATGCAGCACAGTGTCGCAGTTGTAGTGCCCAGTGCTTTCGAGCAATGGGGACTGGTGGTGAATGAAGCTTGGCAAGCGGGTACTTTGGTGGTGGGCAGCGATACGGTCGGTGCGCTTAAAAGTGCATATCAAGCAGATATGCACTGGATGATGTCGCCGCCAGGGGATGTTGAGGCATTGCAGATTGTGCTTTCGCAAATATTGGCATTGACTTCTGTTGAGCGTACTGACTTGCTCGCCAAGCTGGAATCTGTGCACTTGGCTTATTCTATGGCAGAACACGTAAAAAGTACCTTACAACTGATTAATATGGTTCCACGTAAACAAGTAGGTTGGTTTACCCGCAAGCTTGCACTGGCTTGGCAAGGCAATGTGGCGGTATGGTGAAATGAGTACCGTGATGAATAATCAACAGCTACAGCCTCGCATCAGTATTGTAATGCCACTCTATAACAAGGCAGCGACTGTAGCCCAGAGTATTGCGAGCGTATTGGATCAAACCGTGAGCAATTGGGAGCTTGTTGTGGTCGATGACGGCTCTACTGATGAAGGGATCGCAGTGGTCAGCGCCCTACAGGATCCACGGATCAGGTTGGTATTGCAGGTAAATGCAGGTGTGTCAGCAGCCAGAAACAAAGGAATTGCAGAGTCCCGCACAGACTTAATTGCTTTTCTGGATGCCGATGATGTGTGGTTACCGACCTTTCTGGAAAGTATTCTTGCCCTACAAAAAGATTTCCCCCAGGCACAGTGGTTTGCGACTTCTTACTTCATTCAAGAGCCTAACGGATCTTCATCACAAGCACGGTTTAATAACAGTGCGGCGGGATTTTCTCGGGGCGTGCTGAAAGATTATTTTAACGTTGCAATACAGTCGGAACCACCAGTTTGGACTTCGGCTGTAGCGGTAAATAAAGGCGCCATTGTGCAAATTGGCGGCTTTCCGGTTGGAGTTGCAAGTGGCGAGGATTTATTAACTTGGGCGCGATTGGCCTGCGTGTATGGGCTTGCCTATGACACCTCATGTCATGCGGTATTTCAACGGTCTGGTATCGAACGCCGTCCGAGTTCACAGGATGTAGTGGGAAAAGCATTGCGGGAATTAGCTCAGATATATCCGGATATAGCGGGTTTATCGGACTATATTGGGCTTTGGTATCGCATGCAATCGGTTATGGCAATGTGGTTTATGGACATAAAACTGGCTCGTAAATATGCGGTTTATGCAGTTCGTTTTGGGTTTAAGCAGATGCGTAATTGGTATGCGCTGATTATAGCCTTTGTGCCTTTTGGCTGGGGTAATAAGCTTGATTCAATGCTTCGAAATCAAATCATAAAAGCTGCTGTTTAATATGTTTTTTAAAGCAGTGTTAATTTATTTCAGCTTATTTTTGTTATTTATACAAGGCAAATATGATAGCCAAAATCAGTAAGGATTCGAGTAATGGAGCTATATTATTAAGATTTATAGCTATTATTTTAGTTATTAATTCGCACATGGACATATTATATCCAATTCCACAATTAGCGACTGGTGGAGCAATAGGTAATGCTTTATTTTTTATGTTGTCATCTTATGGTTTATTATTGAGTGAACAAGAAAGAAATCAAACGTTTACTACGTATTTTGCAAAAAGAATTAAAAGAATATATCCGCCAATCTGGATTAATATTATTGTATTGATTATTCCGATAGCCGTTTTAAATTATTTTACTAATCCTGCTGGGTATGTTGGGATTATAGAAGAATTTAATTTTAATTTAAAAAATCCGTTAGATTTATTACGCGTCATATTTTATCCGCCACCCGCGTATTGGTTTTTACAAGCCTTGATGTTATTTTATTTGATGGGGTTTGTCTTTATTAAAAACTATAGCATAAAAAAATTACAGATCGGTTTTGCATTTTTGGTGACGCTGTATATCTATTCCTATAGTCAGTTTTCTGATTATTCGAGTTTAGTTATTGAGAGCACTATGACATTTAAGCTAATTTTTTATGCCCTAATTTTTTTGTTGGGAATTTATTTTGCTTCAATTAATAATAAAATTTCTTATAAAGGAATTTCTGATTACTGTATTTTATTTTTTTTAGTCTTTCTGATTTACTTTCATAAAATACTAATGTACAAAGAAATTTTGGGTGGTTTCCAATTTATACAACAACTGCTTATTTTGCCACTTCTTTATTATTTTTTAAAGATCAGTAAGTCTAACTTTGTTTTAGATATACTTCTTAAACCTACACTAATAACTAGCTTTATTTCAATAATTGCCGCGATGACACTAGAGCTTTACATGGTACACGGCCCTATTAGAATGTTAATTTATCAGTACCTTCCAAAGTTTCCGGAGAATGTTTTCTTATATTTACCTGTCACCTTCTTCGTTTCCTATGGGCTATACCAGTTAAATAAAAATTTAATGTTTAGTGGTTCAAATAAAGCAAATTGTGAAGCTCACCAATAAATAAAACTAAGCCCACCTATATAATGAATACCATGCCCTTGAAAGTAAGTTCAACGCAGGTAAATACTAAAGCACAAGAGAAACTGCCCTTAATGATTAAGGTAGTTCTTTTCTTTTCATTAGTATCGATAGGTGTAAAAGGACAGGTTTTTGGTTTTAACATGTCGGGTATATCGTGGTTTGTACCGTTAATTGTGAGTTGTTTTATTATCGGCCAACGCGTTAAAAGAGTTAGCTTCCCTGTAATTATCTGGCTACCGTGGCTATTTTTATTAATCGGACACTTATTTTTTGTGGATTATCGTCTAATTGACCCACGGGTTATACCCATCCAACGCAGTCTTCAAATACTAACGCCACTTGCTGTGGGTATGGCTGTTTCTACCTATCGGCCATCTATTATGTTAGTAATGAGGTTTTTTGATGTTTTAAGATTATTTTCTTACTGCTTAATAGTATGTCAGTTGACATGGGGCAATTTACTTAGTTTTAGAGCTTTTGCTGCCGAAAACATGTTGGTTTTGCTGCTTTGTGTGGTTTTTGCCAACCGGTATTTGATGTTTAAAGAGTTAAAAGATTTGCAACTGTGGCTTATTTTAGGTGGTATTCCATTGCTATCAGTTACGCGTACAGTTATTGCGAATACCTTACTTACTTTTCCGTTAGCCTTTACCTCAACCACATTAACCCGAAGATTATTTTTTTTAGGATTAATTTGTATCGGAGGCATTGGGATTTTTCAACTACCGCAAGTACAGGAAAAAATGTTTTTCTCTGGAGAGGGCAAATTATCCGATGTGGGAAGGAGTGATGATTTCGCCACATCAGGGCGCAGTGCCATGTGGGAAAGATTATACAACGAGGCGCAGAATGCACCTTTATTAGGGCATGGTACAGGGGCAGGGGAGACATTAACGTATGCCTTTGCTCCTGTTGGCTATCCGCATAACGATTGGCTACTTACTTATTTTGATTACGGCATTTTAGGAGTAATTATATTATTGGTAAGTATATTATTAACGCTTTGGCATGGAATTAGAGCGCAGAGAAAAACTAAGGATAAAAACATTAAATTGCTATTTATGGCAGGACTATCAGCGTTCATTCCTTTTATGATGGTGATGTATACCGATAATATTTTAGTGTATGCCTCATTTTTTGGCATGTTGCATTACACCATTTTGGGGTTTGGTTATGCCGTTCTTAAAACTGAGAAAAATGCCAGATTATCTCAAAGAATACCTATAAATTAACCGCAATTTTTAGTGTTTAATTTTAAAAAAGCAACTGCCTAATAATAAAATGAACCTCCCCATTCTAATACTATCCTCAGGTTATAAGTTCATAAAAATGCAAAATGAAAATCCTGCTCGCCCATAACTATTACGGCTCTGCCGCCCCTTCCGGTGAAAACCAAGTATTTGATGCGGAACGAGAACTGCTACACAGCCGTGGCCACGAATTGGTGGAATTCACCCGCCACAGCGATACCTTACGTGCCCAAGGTGCAATTGGTAAATTGATAGGTGGCGCATTAACACCTTGGAATACCCAAAGCTATCGTGCCATAGCAACGCTAGTCAAAGAATTTCAGCCCGATGTAGTACACGTTCACAATACTTTTCCCATGTTATCGCCTGCTATTTTTCATGCCATTGGAAACCGCGCTCGGCGTGTGCTGACCCTGCATAATTACCGCTTGTTCTGTCCCGCTGCAATCCCCATGCGCGACGGCAAAGTGTGTACGGACTGTCTAGATCGCCACAGTGTTTGGCCAGCCATTAAGCACGGTTGTTATCGCAATAGCCGTGTAGCCACCTTGCCACTGGCCGCCAGCGTAGCGTTACACCGAGGACTAGATACCTGGACTGGGAAAGTGGACGCATTCGTAGCCTTAACCGAATTTCAGCGCGAACGCATGGTTGACGGAGGTTTGCCTGCACACAAGGTTTTTGTTAAGCCCAACTTTTACCCTGGCAACCCACCGGTTATAGCGTGGGCAAAACGGTTACCTACCGTAGTATTTGCAGGCAGGTTAACCGCAGAAAAAGGCGTTGCAAGCTTAGTTAAAGCGTGGGCACTTTGGGGTACAAACGCGCCAGAATTACGGATTATTGGGGATGGTGAATTACGTGGCCATCTGGAAAACTTAGCTCAAGGTTTACCGATCCGTTTTTTAGGTCAGCTTACTAGCGAGCAGGCACAACATGACATTGCTCAATGCAGCTTGCTAATATTGCCTTCTGAATGTTTTGAAGGCTTTCCAATGGTGGTGCGCGAAGCGTTTGCTTTTGGTACGCCGGCCGCGGTATCCAATCTCGGTCCTTTGCCCAGTATTGTTAAGCATGGCCTGACAGGTGTTAACTTTGAGCCAGGTAATCCCGAATCGCTCTACCAGACGGTAAAGGCTACATGGCAGAATCCGGAGTTGTTAGAACAATTAGCACACAATGCCCGTAAAGCCTTTGAAGCGAACTATACCGAAGAATCTAACTACACCCTGCTTATGACTATATACAACCCGCCGCAAGTTAAAACAAAGGACAAAATTGAACGCTAATCCACGAATTCAGCATGATGCACATTCCCAAACAAATAAGTATGAAATGAAAGAAAGCCTTTTAGGCTATAAAGTTAACTATGAGTCTGTCCATAATTGCGTAAACGCAATTGAAAATAAACTAACGCAGTCCAAACAATCATCGGCAAGCAAAAATGTTTGTGTATGGCTTGCCTGCCTTAACCCACATTCTTACGTACTAGCGTGCGACGACGAAGCATTCTCCAACGCATTGCATGGCGCGGATTGGCTTGTACCCGATGGCGTTGGCATCTTAATGGCTTCTCGTGTTTTAGGTGATCGCCGAGCTTGGCGTGACCGTCGTGCTGGGCCTGAACGCCCTGTTTTGAGTAATCGTCGTGCTTCAAATGATCGGCGCAACATGGAAGGACAAATTAAAGAACGCGTTACTGGATCGGATGTCTTTTTTGGTTTGCACGAACGGTTAAATGCAGTAGGGGGTTTTAGCGTGTTCTTTTTGGGTTCTACCCAAGAAACATTGGCAAATATTCGGCTAAAAATGGCTACAGATTACCCTAACATTCAGGTGGCAGGTACTTACTCCCCACCCTTTAAACCCGAATATTCTCCCACAGAACTAGACGATATGATTAATGCCATTAATATCTCAAACGCTGACGTATTATGGGTGGGGATGACAGCACCCAAACAGGAAAAGTGGATTTTTCAAAACAAAGACCGGCTTAATGTACATTTTGTTGCTGCCATTGGCGCTGTGTTCGATTTTTATACCGGAAAAGTTCAACGATCACATCCACTATTTCAGCGTTTTGGGCTGGAATGGTTGCCGCGATTATTGCAAGAGCCGCGTCGGTTATGGCGAAGAATGGGAATATCAGCGCCTATTTTTCTTTACCACACTTTATTTAGGAAGTTAGAGGACAAATAAGAAAAAAGCCCTCATTATTTTTTGCTGAGCGATAAAGTATTTGACTTGATCTGTTTATAGCTCAAGTGTATATTTCATATCTTGTAAATTTAGATGAGGATTAACTATGCAACAAAATACATTTAGCAATGTGCGAACACACTTTAAGGATGCCTGTGATCAGATTGTCAATGATCAAGACATTCTCTTAGTCACCCGACGCGATGCCGATAACATTGTCATGATGCCGCAATCATTGTTTGATGCCTGGCAGGAGACTGTTTACTTATTAAAATCTCCTGCAAATGCCGCAGCTTTGGCCAAATCTATAGCGCAACATCGAAATGGCCAAGTGTTTGAAAGGGAATTGATCGATGCAGAGGAAGATTGAATGGACACATATTGCTTGGCAACACTATATTTTTTGGCAAACTCAAGATAAAAAAACATTACAACGCATAAATAAACTGATCGATGCCAGTGTTAGGACTCCCTTCGATGGCATAGGCAAACCTGAGGCACTTAGGGAAAATCTAAGTGGTTATTGGTCCAGGCGAATTGATGATACACACCGATTGGTTTATTCAGTAGATGACGAGAGAATTACAATAATCGCTTGCAGATACCATTATTGATGAGCGCCAGGTAAGGTACGCTCACATTTCATCCTGATTTTTCACACTATTAGCCAATAACCATGCACAAGAAAAAAGCCCTCATCACTGGCATTACTGGTCAAGACGGATCTTACCTCGCCGAGTTTCTGCTAAAAAAAGACTATGAAGTTCACGGTATTAAACGCCGTGCCTCCGCCTTCAATACCCAGCGCATCGACCATATCTACCAAGACCCACATGTTGATAACCGCAATTTTATTCTGCATTACGGTGATTTAACCGATGCCACTAATCTAATCCGCATTATTCAGCAAGTGCAGCCGGATGAGATTTACAACCTTGGCGCACAAAGCCACGTTGCGGTGTCGTTTGAAAGCCCTGAATACACCGCCAACAGCGATGCACTCGGCACGTTACGTATTCTCGAAGCCGTGCGCATCTGCGGTCTGGAAAAGAAAACCCGTATTTACCAAGCGTCCACTTCTGAGCTTTATGGCTTGGTGCAGGAAACCCCGCAAAAAGAAACCACGCCTTTTTATCCGCGCTCACCTTACGCTGTCGCCAAACTGTACGCGTACTGGATTACCGTCAACTACCGCGAAGCCTATGGCATGTACGCCTGCAACGGCATCCTGTTTAACCATGAATCCGAACGCCGTGGTGAAACCTTCGTCACCCGTAAAATTACCCGTGGCCTTGCCAATATTGCGTTGGGTATTGATGCCTGCCTGTATTTGGGTAACATGAATTCGCTGCGCGATTGGGGTCATGCCAAAGATTATGTAGAAATGCAATGGCTGATGCTACAACAAGAACAGCCTGAAGATTTTGTGATTGCCACCGGTGTGCAGTACTCGGTGACCCTACTAAGGCCAAAGAAAAATTGGGCTGGGTGCCGCAAACCACGTTAAAGGAGATGGTTACCGAAATGGTCGCCCATGATTTAGATCAGGCTAGACGCCATAAGTTATTGCAAGACAATGGTTTTGAGGTGACTCATGCGCGCGAATAAACAAAGAATTTATATTACCGGACATCGCGGTATGGTCGGTTCTGCGCTCATCCGCCAACTCCAGCAACGGGATAATCTTGAACTTATTACCCGTACGCATGCAGAACTCGATCTGACCCGGCAAAAAGACGTTGAAGATTTTTTCAAGTCTCAACAGATTGATCAGGTGTATTTGGCTGCGGCCAAGGTAGGTGGCATTGTTGCTAATAACACGTATCCTGCCGAGTTTATCTACGCTAACTTAATGATGGAATGTAATATTATCCAAGCGGCTCATCAGGCGGGTGTGCAAAAGCTGCTGTTTCTGGGTTCCTCTTGCATATATCCCAAGCTTGCAGAACAGCCAATGCGGGAAGACGCGCTACTTACCGGTACGCTGGAATCTACCAACGAACCCTATGCCATCGCTAAAATTGCCGGAATCAAACTGTGTGAATCGTTCAATCGGCAATACGGGCGCGATTATCGTAGTGTTATGCCTACCAATTTATATGGCCAAAACGACAATTTCCACCCTGAAAATAGCCATGTTATCCCTGCAATGCTGCGGCGCTTCCATGAAGCTAAATGTCGGGGTGACAAAGAAGTGGTAGTTTGGGGGACTGGAACACCGATGCGCGAATTTCTGTATGTTGATGACATGGCGGCAGCCAGTGTGCATGTGATGGAGTTGGAAAATACAACCTATCAGAACCATACGTCGCCGATGCTATCCCATATTAATGTGGGTACAGGTATTGACTGTACTATTCGTGAATTGGCGGAAACCATTGCACGTGTGGTTGGTTTTGTAGGCGAACTGAAGTTTGACCCCAATAAACCCGATGGCACGCCCCGTAAACTGCTGGACGTGTCACGCCTGAAAAATTTGGGCTGGCAAGCCTCCGTTACACTGGAAAACGGGCTGCGAGATACTTATGCGTGGTTTTTACAAAATGAAGCTTCTTATCGAACTTAGAATCATTGTTTGAGACAGGCTTTCCCTGTCATTGAGTCTATCCGTCACACGGTGTTAATTGCGCAATAAAAAACCCGCTAAGCTATGCAGCTTGCGGGTTTTGCATTTCTTTGAAGATGGCCTGAACCTAATTGTACAATTAACATATTGATAGTGTTAAACATTAAAAAATTAATTTTTTAAACCACCAACAAAAACACCAACAAAAAAGCATTGCTAAGGTGAAATGGTATGGCTCAATATGGCACAATAATAAATACAAGCGCCGCAACCAATGCCGTAGATGTGCCCTAATTTCCGCTAGTTCCGCCACATCCTCACACATACCGCTATAAAATCCGTTCTACGATGCCATTTTGTAACAACAGCTCGTCCAGCAACACGTTGTAATCTTCAGTCAGGCCACCTTCAGGGTATAAAGAAAAATATTCGCCGCTTGGGGGCGTCATGTTGGACAGTGCAGGGATCCGCGTCACGTTTTTGTAGTCAAAAAATCCCGAACCTGAATTGATGCCTAGCCGTTTAATTTCATGGTCGATGGCAATAACGTTTTGAAGGCTGCGTTCCAGCACGGCGGCGGCTTCCTTGTATTTTTCAGCCTCGGCGGTGGCCAGTGCAACCAGATAGGCATCGTAAATAAAGGCCAGGGTTCTTTTTTTGCTGGCTATGGATACGGCAAGCGCATCCAGCATTGCCCGTAAGCCGTCCGAGGTTTCACGGGCATGTTTGGCGGCCTGGTCTTTGGCTGAGTTAATGGCGTGGTCGCCTTTTTCAACGTCTGCAATTTTTAAATCAATGGTGGCAATCTTATCCGTATTGTCGATGCCGGTGGCTGATTCGGCCATCAACAGACAGCGCTGTGAATTTAAGTCTGACGCGCTGTTAACTCTCTGGGTGGCATCCTGGATAATCCCGTCCTGTTTGGCAAGGGCAATATTGATCGGTTCCTGTTTTTCAAGATCGGCCTTCAGGCTTTCAAATTGCCCAATGAGTTCGGGCTTGCTGGCCAGCACTTTGATGGATAACAGCCGTTTGTGGTGGTTGTCACGGGTTTGGCTAAGCCGTTCAGCCTCATCGGCCATGCGTATCAGCTCGGCACTGAATTCACTGGCCTGTTTTAATGCCTGGTCAAATCTGGCTTTTTCAGCGGGTGCTATTCTGCTGGCAAGCGAACGGTGAATATTCTGTGCCTCCAGCTTGTTTTGGCCAACCTTCTGGCGTTCGGTGCTTAACCTGAACAACTGGGTATCGATATCTTTGATATCCGCTTCAAGCTGATCTATCTCGGCAATGGTTTTTTCAGTATCGTTTAGCTTGGGCATTTTTTTCTCATTAGGTGGGTGATGTGGCTTGATAAAGTCATTGAATAGCGCCTCGTTTTTGTTTTTGCCGCTCAGCGGTCAGGATTCTGTGTTTTTTTATAATTTTATAGATAGCGGGTTCTGACATTTCAAACTCTTTAACAAGTTCATTGATGTTGCGCCCGTTGTAGCGCTGGAAAATTTGCTCATCCAGTGCGTTTTTTTTCATTTCACGGCCTTCAGGGATATAAATACGCGATTTCCTGAAATGGTTTTTTATGCGTTCGGTCAATAAAAACGCTAGTTTTGCCGGTGGGTTATTGGCATTCGTTTTTAGCTCATCAAACAATATATCGTAGAACTCAATCAACTGTTGAGGGTAGTGTTCCGGCAGTGGGCTGGTATTGGTTTCCATTTATTTCTCCTTAGTAATCAGTTAATTATAACATTTTTATGTTATGGATATTGAATTGAACAGGCAGAACTCAGCGGTTAATTCACGGTGGTTTTGTGAGTTTGTTTAACAGAAATAAGGTGAAATTGTTGGGGCTAAGCTGGCCTTCTTAAACCGACATAGGGGCCTTTAACGTTGGTTCATCCTCTGCAATGCTAACTATTGTTCGGGAATCCCCGCCGCTTGTTAACTTAGGTGCGGACTCATTTTGTAATAGTGCTTTGCTAGCAATGGTTTAGGTGAACCTTAATTTAGAAGTTTTCTTCCGCCATTACCGGCTTATCATCCAGTCTTCACCGCCCATTAGCTTTCTAAGGTGGCTGACAGATTGATTGCCTGATGCTTTGGCCTGTTTGGCCTCTATGCCGTTATTGGACAAGGAATCTATAAGCCCGTTTAACAAGGATAAGGTGAAAGGATTGGGGGCTAGTGTGGGCCTGCTTAAACGTACATAGGTTCCCTGGAATTTACGCGAGGCCTGCAACAGGGTTTCATAGGCCGCAATGTGGGCTATTTTTTCAGGAATCCCCGCAGCTGTTAACGACCTGGCTATTTCCAACGGTGCTGAACCAGGAAAGCTGCTGTCTTTGTTGCCAATGGGGGAAGAAGTCATAAATCCGCTGCGTTGTTGATTAATTTACAGTGATGATATGAATTTTTGAAAACTTACGAAAGCAACCTGTATTGGTAAAATGTGAGAATACAGCGTTGCTGGGGCTAAAGATCAGAGCGCGGTTTGCTAACAGGGATGTATAGAAGATAAAGGGTGCAGCGGTGCCGGATTCGAACCGGATAATGAAGGCGCTATTGCTAACGCATACAACCGTTCCCATTGGAAACAACCGCTACGTTGCAATTATGGCATTGATTCGGTTTTTTTATGGCTAGTGTTGAGCGTGTGTGTGTTTATACCTCTATAGTAAAATACATACACACACGACAACATCTGGTTTATTTTGTGGCTAGTTTTAAGCGGGCGTGCGGGCGTATAGCTATATAGTAAAACGCGCACGCGCCCGCTAAAACCGGTGTACAGATTCTTTGCTTGACTCATTGATTCGGTTTTTTTCTCAATGCTTACCTTATTCGTTTCGACTGCGCCTGATCCTGTGCCGCATGGGTGGGCATGGGTTCCGGTATCCCGTCCCGTATCGCGTCAATACACTGTTTCATCTGCTTGAATTGGTCTTCAAACCCTGCCGCCTTATCGGGGTGGGTTTTCTGTATCAATGCCTTGGCGCGTAGTCGTAGCACTTCAACCTCATGGCTAGGTAATCCCCTGTCTAACACGCTTCCAAATAAGTTAAAGCCGTGTTTAGCTTTTTTTACTGCATTAAATACCCGGTCACATTCTGTTTTTATCCAGTTGCTTTCCACGTCGGTGGATAGCTGGAAACTCATTTCCCAATAAGGCAAGCCGTCGCGTATCCCGTCAATTTTTTCACGGCTGGCAACGATAAGCCCCTCGTGCCATAAATCGCGTAAGGTACGGTGTATTTGCCGAATGCTGGGCAGTGTTGCCATATTGCCGTAACCGTCCCATGTGTACTCGAAAGCATTGTTGAGCGTGTAATGCACACTACTGGCTGAATACGGCGGTTGTCCTCCACAATCTGGCAATTCAGAAGATAAAACTTTCAATAGTAGCGTCCTGTTTTTGGTCATTCGTTTAAGCATGGTGTTTGCCTCGTTTCTTATTGTACACAGGCGGCTGTACTCAATAAGGATTATGGGGGTTAAAAAAACCACTGGGTTACAGTGGTTTTTGTTGTGTACCGTCGCTTTATGGGTTGGCGATTACCGGTATTGAATGGGGCAATCTGGTTTGTTTTGGTGGATGGTTTTGAGCGTGTGTGCGTGTGTTTTACTATATAGGTATAAACATACACACACGACAACATCTGGTTTGTTTTGGTGGATGGTTTTGAGCGTGTGTGCGTGTGTTTTACTATATAGGTATAAACATACACACACGACAACATCTGGTTTATTTTGTGGCTAGTTTTAAGTGTGCGTGCGTGCGTGTTACTATATAGGTATACGCACGCACGCACATTTAAGCATGTACTAAATCAGATATACAAAACCATCATCAATGCTTATTAAATCCCGTTTTAACAGGCCATTTTTAATGTTGCGGTATTCGTAAGCTTTCATCTCCCCCAACTGCTCACGCCAAAGTTTTTCAGTCACTTTGGATTCATCGGGATTTTTTCCCAAATCAATAAAGTTCTGCCTGTGTTCTTCTGTTAGCCTTTCCAGTGCGTCTAGCGCCATGACCTGATTATCAGCTAATGGTTTATCTTTAGGTTCCGGTGCTGTGTACATTGTTTCAGACAGTACAGGGCCATTAGCCGCGTGGCCTTTGTCATCCTCAATCCCCAGATCAATAGAACTGATGGTGAATGACTTGGGCGCTGGGTGGGCAGCATCTTTCATCTTGGTGCAATTTAAATTAATGATGTTCCCGTTGTTTTTTGACAGGCTGAACTCGGTATCGACCGCCGCTTTTAAAACACTGGAACCGCGCGCCCTTTCCCCTGCGCCGTGGCCAGTATGGTGAACCAGTAACACGGTGCAATTAAATTTAGCCCTCAGCGCGTCAATATGGACAATAAACAGGTTCATGTCCTCAGTGCTATTTTCGTTACCACCGCCAAAATTACGGGCTAAGGTATCGATGATTATCAGCTTGGGCGCTATGCCATTTTTACTGGCAATAGTGCTGATGGCACGTTCAACGCTAATCGCTGACTGTTTGTTATAAAAAGCCGCCGCCTGTAAGCTTGGGTAGAAGTCCAGTGAATCAAGATCAACGCCATTGCTAAGCCCCCATGCACTAAAGCGCCGTGATAGGCCGTTGTGTCCTTCACCGGCAATATAAAACACCGCGCCTTTCTGGGTATTGTGGCCACGCCATGGAATGCCGGCCGAAACCGATAACCCCCAATCAATCGCCAATAGGCTTTTACCAGATTCAGGCGCACCGAACGCCTCTACCAGGGAGTTGGTCTCAATAAAGTCGTCAACGAGCCACTCAATCGGTTTTACAGAAATTTTGTTGATACTGGTAAACATAAAGCCGCCTTTTTGGGTGTTAATTATGGCTTTTTCAGCCTGTTCGATAACAATCTTAAGTACTTGTTCCGGTTCATCGCCTTTGTGGATATTGGCCAGGGCATGGGTCAGTGTTTCGGCTATTTGCTGCCGCTCGGCTTCTGTCTTCATGATCTTGGCATAATTGACAATATTGGCCGCGCTTGGGGTATCTTTGGCCAGCATACCAATGTAACTCAGCTCAAGCCCTTCAACGTCACTGATGATAATAACATCCACCGGTTGATTGGCTTGCAATTGCCGCTTGATAGCTTTAAAAATGATCTTGTGCCTGTTATCGAAAAAATCATCCTCTGTAACGATCGACTGTATTTCAGGCCATTTCGAGTTATCCAGCATTAAACCGCCGAGTACACTTTGTTCGGCCATGCGTCTTTTACCCATGAATCTGGCATCCATAATGACACCTGGTGTGGTGGGTTTGTAGCTGAATAAAGGAACTTCACCGCTCATAAACCACCTGCCAGAATGTTATCCATTTGGCTAGCCAGACAGCCAAGTAAAACGGAAAGGTCGCCATGATCAATGCTGTGGTCGCTTCCTGAAACCAGTAAGTCATTCACCGCACTTAAGCAACGCTGCTGTTGTGTGCTTTCTAGGGACTTGCCTGATAAAAAACTGATTAAGAAGTACAGGCCGTCCCTGTCAACGGTTTTCAGGTCGTCACTGGGATCTAGGAGTTGACTGATTGATCTTAGGCAATACTGTAAGTGCTGGATTTGTTCCAGTTGTTCTGAAGATAAGGTTTTCATTGGACACCCCCGATAATGGCTTTAATTTGCAGTTCAATTTGATAAAGGTTGTCGTCATTCCAGCCTTTAACGTGCCTGATATGCAAAACCTCATGAAACAATCTGAAACCTTCAGTATCCAGCTTGATTAATTCACCAAGGCCGTGTTTAAAAGGGGTGTGACGGTAGGCACTGAGGAAAGCATCCGCTAAATATTGACCGGAATGGCCACCGGCGGCAATTCGCATCAATAACAGATCAACCTCTAGCGGTAGCAGGTCAAGACTGCGTTCCACATGTTGCTGTTGGAGTAGTTCAACGAGTGACACCTTTCGTGGCTGGGTAATTTTAAAGCTGCCGGTGTCTTGTAGTGGTTCAAGGCAGTTTGCGCCGTGGTGGTCTTGTGTGTGGGAATTTTTGGCAGTGGTGTCCGTAGGTGATGTGGCTCTCATTTCACACCGCCTATCATGCCAGCAAATTTAACAATCAATGCAGGGTAGCGGCGCTTAAGCCTTAATGCTCGTGTGCCGTCTACATCCTCAGCAATAAGTTTGCCATGCTGGAAGATTTCAAAGCGTGAATCTAATTTGGTGCTTGGGTGGGTTTGTCCAGAGGTTTGGACGGGTGATATGTTCATAGCGGTAAATCCTATAGTGAAGGGATAAACCGACTGCATAACGCCAATTATGGAGCCGGATTTGAACAAGTTGGCGTACCAGCCTATAGGAGCTGGCCATACTTTCGTATGCTCATCCAAACCCGACATAATAGATAGGGTGTGGGATTGTTTTACGCATAAAAAAGCCGCATTTAAGGCGGCTATGCGCCTATAGTTTCCAGTACGCCAATACTGTGTTGTCCAATGTGTGGGCAGTGAGCAAATCATAGCTGCGGATATAATCTGTGTCAACATTTTCATTGAAGTACCTGTAAAGGCCATGTAAAATCATGGCCGTGGGTTTTAAAGAGTTGGGGGGCTTAGGCGGTATGGCTTAAGCCCTCTTTTTATTGTCTGAAATTGGGGCAATAAAGCCTTCAGGTAACGAGTACTCTGCAATACCGTTGCCATGCTGTTGGCGGCTTTCTATCTGCCAGCCTCTATCTTTCAGGCGTTTTATGATTGCTGCCAAGCGGGTGATATGGAATTTCTCAAAAGCTAGGATGCTATCTACGCGGTTACCGGCTAATAATTCATCTTTAATTAGATCGATTTGCTTGGCTTTATTGTCCTGTTTCATGAATTCACCTCATCATCCAGATAAGAAAACAACCTCCCTCTATCGGTAAGCTTGGCTACCAACTCTTTTTTAACCTGGTCAATTCCCAATGCTTCAATTTGAAGAATGTTAGCGACAATGATTTTCGGTGGCATTCCGAGCTGAACAAGGCAATCATACTTATCAATAAAAACCTTACCATATCGGTAAACGTTGGTTTTAGGCATATTGATTTTATGAACCTTCAGGAGCCAATTGCTAATCTCTTGATTTGTTTTTTCTCTCAATAACACTTGCTCGATCAAGGCGCTTTGGACGTGTTCAGGGAAAAGTTCTGCTGTGCTTTTGCGGCCCATTACACAGTCTCCTTGCCTTGGAGCCACTCATGAACAGCCTCAGCACTGAATGCCGTAATTTTGTCTGAGAGCTTGATCGCTGCGGGGAATGTTCCATTACGGCATTTACGCCAAATGGTTGTCTTACTGAAGGGTATGAACTGAACGAGGGTATTAATGCGGATGTAACCCGACTTTGGTAACTCATCGGGTTTAAATTGCGGTTTTGATGGTTGGGTGGTTACTGCTGGTTTTAATGATGCTGCTTTTTTGGCGTATGCCATTTGTTACCCCCTTATGGGTCTTGTTGAAAGAACTAGGGGGTATTATGGGAAATTTGTTTTTCTTTATCGAATGGACAAGTTAATTAAATTCAGTGAGTTAACAAAATTGTTAAGTCGATATTTTTTTATTACTTAACCTTATTGAGTAGCAAATAAATATTTAGGTAGCTTATAGCCATCTAATGCAGAATCTATGGTTATATCTCCTATACTTTCATCGTTTAAAGCTATTCTGCAAAAAATCGCTAATTCTTGTCGGTGTACCCCCACGAATTCTTTACTCCAAAATTCGCCGTATAGTGACCTGATAAATACAGTTGATTTCTGTAATTTATTGGGCTTTAGTGCTGCTTTTTGACTCGTTACTTTTGCCAGTAAATCAGCATTTTTAGCAAGTTCAGTAAGAATTTGAGACATTGTTGGGTATTGTGGCGTTATTAAATGCTCAAACCAGTCTTTAGTGTTATCAGCTACACGCCAGTGTTCACAAATATCATTTTCATTTAAGTCTTTAGCTCTAAATTCGCTATAAATACCGCCTTTCGTGTGAAAATCGTCTATATCTTTAGAAAGGCAATAATGCCCGTTCATTTTTTCAGGATTCAAATCATTTTCAATTATGGTATTTATAGCTTCTAA
This sequence comes from Crenothrix sp., assembly GCF_043729335.1. Taxonomy (NCBI): domain Bacteria; kingdom Pseudomonadati; phylum Pseudomonadota; class Gammaproteobacteria; order Methylococcales; family Crenotrichaceae; genus Crenothrix; species Crenothrix sp. Next base: position 21,655 of record NZ_JAYTLQ010000018.1, read on the forward strand.
TGGATAGTAGCGGTAAGGTGTTGAATCAAGAACTGAATTATTTACTTTTTCACTAAAATTTCTAGCTGCTTTAGCAATGTCCGTATACTTTTTTACATTTTCAGCTCTAGTTTCAATTTTTCTTTGTGATTGCCTATTAGCGTCTGAAGCGGCAAAAAACAATCTAATCGCCATATTTTCATTGGCTTCTAATGTTCGGTTGTATGAGTCCAATGAACTACGAACCCTATATTCATAAAGACTTTCCCATATCTCGTTCATTATTGGAACGGTAATAAGTCGGTAAAGCATGCCGAACTCAATCTTATCCATTTCTAAATATTTTTTATAGTGCTCAACAAGGCTTTTTGGTGCCCATTCGGGGATTTTTTTCATCATTCCTTTCCAATGATTGACCTTTCAGAAAGAAACCGCGCCAATGGGTGAAAGAATTCCCACTTTTGCCCCGTCGGGCTAGGCGCGGTTAAACTGGTTTTATGCAATAATTACAGTGTAGCGGGTGTTTCCAACGGGAATGGTTGTATACGCGAAAGCGGAGGCATTATCCGGTTCGAATCCGGCCCTGCTACACATTTTTGAGAGCGAGGCGTGGAAAATCGGCTTCCACGTGTCATGGTTCAAAGAACAGAATGAATGGAGGGACGGCCTCCCGCTCTCATCCCACATTACCCCGCCTTTCCCTGAAAAGGGATAACGTTATCCATCTGTAAGCTATCAATATAATCAGCCCACCATTGCAACATTTTTGCCCTTTCCGGTAAATACGCCGCACGGTTATAAGCCGCCCTGATCTTGTTATGGTCACCATGGGCAAGCTGCCGCTCTATGGCATCTGGATGGAACAAATGCGCCTCATTCAATCGGGTGGATACCATTGATCTAAAACCGTGTGCGGTCATTTCCTCCCCTGTGTAACCAAGCCGCCGCAATGCACCGGTGATAGTGTTTTCTGACATTGGACGGGCATTGCTACGCACCGACGGAAAAACATACTTGCCGCCGCCGGTGAGTGGCTGAATCTCTTCAAAAATGGCTATAGCCTGCTTTGATAATGGAATGATATGTTCGTCACGCATCTTCATTTTTGCCGCTGGAATGCGCCATTCTGCATTTTTAAGGTTTATTTCGTTCCACTCGGCTTTTCTTAATTCGCCTGGCCGCAACATGACTAAAAACGACAATTTAAAAGCGCACTTGGTAACAAATGTTCCACGATAGCCATCTACCGCACGCCATAGTTCGCCTATCTGTTGTGGTTCGGTTATGGCGGCTCTATGGGTAACCACGACGGGCGATAATGCGCCTTGTAAATCCGGTACCGGGTTTCTTATTGCTCTACCCGTGGCTATGGAATAACGGAATACTTGCCCAATAACGGTTTTTGCGTCATGTGCCAATTGGTTGGCTCCACGTTGTTCAATCCGCCGTAACACTTTTAAAATTTCAGGGGCTTCAATCTCGGTAATGGGTCGTTTCCCTAACCACGGAAAAATATCATTAGTAAATCTGGTCAGCACCTTGGTGGTATGTCCCTCGCTTTTGCCTTTCATGTGCGATTTATGCCATTCCAGGGCAATTATTTCAAAACTGTTAGCCGCTGCGACCTGTTGTGCTGTTTTTGTTGTCTGCTTTAGTAATGACGGGTCGATATTATTCGCCAACTGCCTTTTTAATTCGTCTAACTTGGTTCGGGCTTCAGATAAGGTAATGGCGGGGTAGTTGCTTAAATAAAGCGTTTTTTGTTTGCCAATAAAGCGGTAGGCAATTCGCCACAATTTGCCGCCACTGGGTGTAATTTCCAAATACAAGCCACCGGCATCTGAAAGCTTATAAGCTTTGTCTTTGGGTTTGGCCTTTTTAATTTCAATATCGGTAAGCATGATTGAAAGCACCGCCGCTTAAGGGTTTGGTTTCGTTTTGTTGGTGTCTGATAGGGGTGTAAATGGAAGCACCAACATAAACACCAACACTTTGTTGGTGCTTTCATGATACAGCGTGGTACTGCGTGGGACAATAAAAAACCCGCTAAGCCTTTCGACTTGCGGGTTTTGGTATCACTTGGCACTGCTTGATATTACAATTTGGTACCGATGGCCGGATTTGAACCGGCACAACTTTCGTCACCACCCCCTCAAGATGGCGTGTCTACCAATTCCACCACATCGGCAATATCTGTTTACTCTTTGTTTTTCTCTTTGTGTTTACTGGATTTTTTGTCGTGTTTTTTGTGTTCTTTTTTATTATCCACTGCTTTATCGTCTACCGCTTTAATCGGTTCAGCCTTAGGAACTTCAATTTTCTCTAGGGTTGCTGGCTTAGCTGCTGGAACGGCCTGCACCTCTTCTTTTGGAGTCTCGACAGCAGCAGGTGTTGCAGCTTTCGCTTCAGCTGCGGTTTGCGACATAGACGGCGGCTTAACAATATCATCCGCAGTGCTGGTTGTATCAGCACTTGGAGTGCTAGGAACGCTAGGGATACTTGGCGTAGTGGAGACACCAGGTACATTAGGTGTGTCGCCTACTGCCGGCGTATTCATAATATCGTAAGCAGCGCCTTTATGGCCATTAATAACAGCGAGGCCTAAGCTGGTGATAAAAAAGAGGGTCGCCAAAATGGCCGTGGTTCTGGATAAAAACGATGCTGCGCCTTGCGCACCAAAAACAGAACCCGCAGAGCCGGAGCCAAAAGACGCACCTGCGTCAGCACCTTTGCCCTGCTGCATCATTACCAAACCGATAATGCCCAATCCCAATAATACATGAACCGCAATAATTACTTGATACATAACAGCTTAAGCGCCTTAAACCGAACGACAAATTTGTAAAAAGGAATCCGCATCTAAGGATGCGCCGCCTATGAGTCCGCCATCAATGTCAGGCATAGCAAACAAGCCTTTGGCATTGTCTGGCTTTGCACTGCCACCATACAAAATTTGCATGTTATCAGCAATGGATTGATCTTTTGACGCCAAATATTGGCGAATATAATAATGTACTTCCTGTGCCTGATCATCGGTCGCTGTTCTTCCCGTGCCAATCGCCCATACCGGCTCATAGGCAAGCACAGCACTTGCAAACGCAGCAATACCCGCCACGTCGATAACCGCCTGAAGTTGTTCGTCAATGACAGCAAAGGTTTGATCTTGCTCACGCTGTTCCAGCGTTTCACCAATACACAAAATAGGCACAATACCCTTAGACTGCGCCTGACAAAAACGGGCAGCCACGGATGCGTTGCTATCACCGTAATAACTGCGTCTTTCTGAATGGCCTACTAACGCATATTTGCAGCCCACTTCGCTTAGCATGGCTGCCGATATTTCTCCGGTAAAAGCACCAGATTCTTTATCAGCGACATTTTGCGAACCCAATGCAAGGTCAGTATCTTTCAAAATTTCATGTAATCTGGGTAGGAAAACATAAGGTGCGCATACGGCAACGTCGGCATTTGAACCCAGGCCAGCAACGACACCGCGTGCAAGCGCTTCGGCACTGGCAAGCGTTCCATTCATTTTCCAATTACCTACAACTAGCGATCTACGCATCGTTACTCCCCATAGAATAAATCCGAGTATGATATAAGTTAACGGTTATAAATTCAAGCACCTATTGCCTCTTTGACTTTATCAGCCAAGTGATGTGCATAATTTGTGACCGCTACTTCGTCCTGTCCTTCTATCATTACTCGAATTAATGGCTCAGTGCCCGATGACCTTAATAACACTCTACCTTCCTTTCCAAGCTTTTTTTCAACGGCCTTTACTGCCGTTTGAATGCCTTCATGGGTATCCAGATTAATAGTGGATTTGGTTTTGACATTAATTAGAATTTGTGGATATTTTTGCATGCCCGATTTTAATTCATGCAGAGATTTACCACTGTTTTGGATTTCAGCCATCACTTGCAGCGCGGCAATAATGCCGTCACCGGTTGTCGTTTTATCGAGACAAATAATATGTCCTGAGTTTTCGCCTCCTAAAATACCCTTATGTTCCTCTAACAACTGCATAACGTAGCGGTCACCGACTTTTGCCCTGATGAGTTCAATATCTAGTTTTTGTAAGGCATGTTGCATGCCTAGATTAGTCATCAAGGTACCGACTACCGGGCCTGTCATCTGGCCAGCATCGACTTTTGCTTTGGCAATAATATAAATCAGTTCATCGCCATCAACGATTTCGCCCTTGTGATCGACCATGATTAACCGGTCGCCATCACCATCCAGCGCGATACCCAAATCTGCTTTATGGGCCAGCACGGTGGCAGCCAACAGCTTTGGCTGGGTTGCCCCGCAGTTATCATTGATGTTGATGCCATTAGGTTCAGCGCCAATAGTAATGACTTCTGCGCCCACTTCGCTAAAAACATGCGGGGCGATATGGTAAGTTGCGCCGTGAGCACAATCGACTACCAGTTTCATGCCGAAGAAGTCTATTGTCGCAGGGACGCTGGCTTTACAAAATTCGATGTAGCGGCCAGCCGCATCTGACAAACGCCTGGCTTTGCCCAGTTTTGAGGACTCTACCGTAGTAATGGGCGAATCGAGATAATATTCTATTTCGTGTTCTATTTCATCCGGGAGCTTTGTACCCTGCTTTGAAAAAAACTTAATGCCGTTATCATAATAGGGATTGTGAGAGGCACTGATGACAATGCCAGCCTGTGCTCTGAGTGTTCTTGTCAAATAAGCAATTCCTGGGGTAGGCATAGGCCCAAGTAGGTGCGTACCCATGCCGGCAGCGGTTAAACCGGCTTCCAGTGCTGATTCAAACATATAGCCAGAAATACGCGTGTCTTTGCCTACCAGCACGAAATTGTCGCCTTTGTTGGCAAATACGCGCCCCGCAGCCCAGCCGAGTTTTAATAAAAAATCTGCTGTAATGGGCGGTTCGCCTACTTTTCCGCGGATGCCATCAGTTCCGAAATATTTTTTTGTCATGATTTTAATCCCTGTTATGCAATATCACTGACCATGATCTCTATTTTAGATATTTTAGATATTTTAGATTTAACTTTAATTGATTCAAAAAAAAGGAGAGATATGATCTCCCCTTTTTTAATAGTGAAACTACTAAGAACTAGTTTTGTCTAGCAGTCTCACCAATGGATTTTTCAGGTGCTTTATCCTTGGATTCATCTGTTTTAACACCGCCATGAGGCGAAGGGGTATCATCCCAGCCTTGTGGATCTCTAACCGGTATACGTGCCATTAAATCATCGATTTGATATTTATCGATGGTTTCATATTTGATTAACGCCTCTGCCATTGAATGAAGAATATCAATGTTTTCGCGGAGTAGTTTTTCGGCGCGTTCATAGTTACGATCAATAAAGGAGCGAATTTCCTCATCAATGGTATGCGAGGTTTCTTCGGCAACTGTTTTATGCTGCGTTACCGAACGACCCAGGAATACTTCACCTTCTTCTTCGCTGTAGGCCAAAGGCCCTAAACGTTGCGACAAGCCCCATTTAGTGACCATGTTCCGGGCTAATTCAGTGGCGCGTTCAATGTCATTAGAAGCGCCTGTGCTGACTTGTTCCCAACCAAAGACCATTTCTTCCGCAATACGGCCACCGTACAGGCTTGAAATCATGCTGTCCAGTTTCTGTTTGCTGGCACTGTACTGATCGCGCTCAGGCAAGAACATGGTAACGCCTAATGCCCGGCCACGCGGCATAATGCTGACTTTGTATACAGGATCATGTTCGGGTACCAATTTGCCGACGATAGCGTGTCCGGCTTCATGGTAGGCAGTCATTTTCTTTTCTTTTTCATTCATGACCATCGAGTGGCGTTCGACACCCATAATCAGTTTGTCCTTGGCTTTTTCCAAATCGTTCATGTTAATCATGCGCTTGTTCATTCTGGCCGCAAACAATGCCGCTTCATTGATCAAGTTAGCTAAATCAGCACCTGAAAAACCCGGTGTACCCTGAGCAATATATTTAACGATGACATCATCCGAGGCAGGGACTTTTTTCAAATGTACCTTCAGAATTTGCTCGCGGCCTCTAACGTCAGGCAATCCAACGACAACTTGACGATCAAATCGACCTGGACGCAACAACGCCTTGTCTAATACATCGGCTCGGTTGGTAGCAGCAATGACAATAATGCCTTCATTGCCATCAAAACCATCCATCTCAACCAATAGCTGGTTTAAGGTTTGTTCACGCTCATCATTACCGCCACCAAGGCCTGCGCCACGTTGGCGACCGACGGCATCAATTTCGTCAATGAAAATAATACACGGTGCGTGTTTTTTAGCTTGCTCAAACATGTCGCGTACACGTGATGCACCGACACCCACGAACATTTCCACAAAATCAGAACCGGAAATAGTGAAAAAAGGGACTTTAGCTTCACCGGCAATAGCACGGGCCAGCAAGGTTTTACCCGTACCTGGAGGGCCAATCATTAACGCGCCACGTGGAATTTTACCGCCCAGTCGTTGGTATTTGGCGGGATCTTTTAGAAAATCGACCATTTCAACGACTTCTTCTTTAGCTTCGTCGCAACCTGCAACGTCAGCAAAAGTGACTTTGATTTGGTCTTCTTCCAGCATGCGGGCTTTACTTTTGCCAAAATTCATGGCGCTGCGGCCACCGGCACCGCCACCTTGCATTTGACGCATAAAAAACACCCAGACGCCAATAAGCAACAGCATGGGGCCAAAGGACACCAGTAACTGCATGATTAATGAAGGCTGTTCAGGTGGAACGGCTTTAATTTCGACATTATTTGCCAGTAAATCATCAACCAAATGCGTATCTGATGGGGCATAGGTTCTAAAGTTTTGTCCGCCCTGCATTCTGCCTTTAATGACATGTTCGTCAATGATGACTTGCTGGACTTGCCCAGCTTTTACCGCATGAATAAACTGCGAATAAGATAATGGTGCATCGCCTCGCTCATTCTGAGGGGCAAAATTATTAAAAATAGACATCAACACAATAGCAATGACGACCCATAAGATTATATTCTTTGTCGTATCGTTCAATTTACACGCCCCGAACCTGTTATGGTTCATATTTTAAAAGACTGAATGATTATATCAGGACTTAACTGCCTGACTGTCGTTATTTATCTATCAAGGCACCTGGTATTTTGGCTCCATTGGTAATTTATAAAAGACCTTATAACAACACTGAAATATAGGGACTCAAGCAGGATATTTAAAGCCTTTGGCTAAAATATAAACTTCATTACTGCGCGGTCTTGATGCTTTTGGTTTTCTAATGTGCACGACCGAAAAAAGTTTTTTAACCTCTTGATGAAAAGCCTCAAAGCCTTCCCCTTGGAAAACTTTTACCAGGAAAGTTCCATTTTTAGTTAATACCGCTTTTGCTGTATCAAGCGCCAGTTCCCCTAAATACATAGCGCTCGGCTGATCAACTGCTTTATTACCGCTCATGTTGGGTGCCATATCCGACATTACCAAATCGACTGTTGCGCCATCAAGCGTTGCCAGTAATTGGTTAAAGACCTGCTCTTCACGGAAGTCACCTTGAATAAAGTCAACGCCATCTATCGGCTCCATGGGCAAAATATCCAACGCAATTAGTTTGTTTTTATTGTTAAGCAGCGGTTTTGCAAACTGTGACCAGCCCCCGGGTGCTGCTCCTAAGTCGACGATATTTATGCCAGGCTTAAGGATATTATCTTTCTCGTGGATTTCTTTAAGCTTAAATACGGCACGCGAGCGGTAGCCAAGTACCTGAGCTAACTTAACATATTCGTCTTGAGCATGTTCTTGTAGCCATCGATTGCTACTTTTACTGTGCGCCATAAAAAGTAATTCTGTTGTAAAATGAAATTTTGAGTTCCGAGAAATAAAGAATGCAGGCTATAGACAGGAAAAAATTCAAAGCGCAAGCACACACGCTAAATCCAGTTGTTATGATTGGTCAGGCTGGGCTTACGGGTGCTGTGCTAGCAGAAATTGAACTAGCACTTAATAGCCATGAGCTTATAAAGATCAGGATACGCGCAGAACGCGAAGAGCGCAAGACGCTTAGCGAGAAAATATGCCAGGATACCGGTGCTGAGCTTATTCAATCCATTGGTCAAATCATTGTTATTTACCGGTTGAAGCCTAAAAATTAACAGTGTTCAATTTTTAGTATAAAATAAAAGTCCGTCATTTTGGAACTTTCGTCATCACTTCTTTTCCAATTTTCTGAACGCTGTAAAACAGCGTTTAGTCAGCTTAATTTCCCCTTGTTTATAGGCTGACTTATTCTAAAGCCCCAAGTAGCTGATGTTTTGGTCTTGGGGTTTTCTTTTGGCCGTGCATATTATGCCAATTCCTTCGCAATTTGCTGGTATTTTAATTTGTGATCCCTATTGGACAAAAAATAGTGTAAGCCACGCGTAATAGGTTATTTTGCAGATGCAAAGCCAGGTAAATCTTAAGTCGCACCGGATTTGCATTGATTATAGTAGCGAACCTAGCGTCATTTCGCTTAATCTATGTGTTATTTGGCCTTTGGTTTTTATGCACTATTGCAAAGCTCTATTGCTACCCATCATTTTTTTCTATGCTCCATGCACATTCTCGCAGCTCAATAATCCTTATAGCGAGGATGAAGGCACGCAATCGGTGTTATATCAATCGTTTGATGAGCGCCCTAAGCACCTGGATCCTGCTGTCTCTTATACATCTAATGAATACGCGTTTATTGCACAGATTTATGAACCGCCGTTTCAATATCATTATTTAAAAAGGCCTTATGAGCTGGTGCCGCTGGCCGCCAGTAAAATGCCGGAGATTCGCTATCTCAACGCGAAAGGTGAGTTACTGGACAAAACTGCTAAAGATAGCGAGATTGCATTTACCGATTATGTCATTGAACTACAAAAAGGTATCCGTTACCAGCCGCATCCGGCTTTAGCGAAAACTGATAAAGACACTTATCAGTATCACCATTTAACTGCCGAACAAATCGCCGCTTCAAATACCTTAAAGGATTTTAAAAACACCGGCACGCGTGAACTTATCGCTGATGATTACGTTTATCAGATTAAACGGCTGGCGCACCCTAAAGTACAATCGCCGATTGCCGAGATCATGAAAAATTACATCGTCGGTTTTGATGATTTTTCCAAGCAAGTGAGCAATCAGCCTAAAAATGCCATTAAAGACATTCCCATGTCGGGCGTAACTGTCATTAATCCTTATCAATACAGAGTTAGAATTAAAGGCAAATACCCGCAGTTTATTTTCTGGTTGGCGATGCCGTTTTTTTCCCCCATGCCGTGGGAAGCTGATGTGTTTTACAATCAGCCAGGGCTTGCAGAAAAAAATATCAGTCTGGACTGGTTTCCTATCGGCAGCGGCGCTTATTTATTGGCCGAAAACAATCCGAATCGGCGCATGATTCTGCTTAAAAACCCCAACTATCACCTCGAAACTTATCCAACTGAAGGCGAAAGCGAAGATCAGCAAAAAGGCTTGCTGGCCGATGCTGGAAAACCGCTGCCGTTTATTGATAAAGTGGTTTATATGCTGGAAAAAGAAACCATCCCGTATTGGACTAAATTTCTACAAGGCTATTTTGATGCCTCTGGCATTGCCTCAGATAGTTTTGACCAGGCCATACAATTTACCGGCAGTGGCGGCGTGGCTTTAACACCGTCTATGTTAGAAAAAGGCATTAAATTACAAACTACGGTGGAAACCTCAATTTCCTACATGGGCTTTAACATGCTGGATGCGACGGTTGGCGGCAATAGCGAACAAGCTAGAAAATTACGCCAAGCAATTACCATTGCTGTTGATTACGACGAGTATATCGCTATTTTTATGAATGGCCGTGGTTTGCCTGCACAAGGTTTTTTACCGCCAGGCATTTACGGTTACGATGAAAGCAAACACAGCCACAATCCTTATCTGTATGATTGGAAGGATGGTAAATTGCAGCACAAATCTATCGATGTGGCTAAGCAATTAATGCTAGAAGCCGGCTATGCCAATGGCATTGACCCTAAAACTAAAGAGCCGCTGATTTTGTATTTTGATACCGGATTAGCCAGTATTGATGACCGTCCACGTTCAACCTGGTATCGTAAACAGCTGGAAAAATTGGGTATTAAATTTATTATCCGAGCGACTGATTACAACCGTTTTCAAGAAAAGATACGCGCAGGCAATGCACAAATTTTTACCTGGGGCTGGAATGCCGATTATCCCGATCCGGAAAATTTCTTTTTTTTGCTGTATGGCGGTAACGGCAAGGTAAAATACGGCGGTGAAAATGCCGTTAATTATCAAAATCCGACGTTTGATAAGTTATTTGAAACTATGCGAAATATGGACAATAGCCCACAACGCTACCAGATTATTCAGCAAATGCAGGAAATCCTTCGCCACGATGCGCCGTTAGCATTTGGTTTCCATCCCAAGAGGTTTTCACTGTTTCACAGCTGGTATCAAAATTTAAAGGCTAATTCTATGGCTAATAATGAGCTGAAATATCTGCGCATAGACAGTGTCGCCCGAAGCCAAAAAAGACAGGATTGGAATCAACCCATTTTTTGGCCATTAGTATTGGGCGCAGTCCTGTTTGTCCTGATGCTCATTCCGGCCATTTACGCTTGTCGCCGTTACACCAGAGAGCCTTTGCAATGATTAATTACATCCTGCGCCGATTGCTGTATGCCATCCCGTTGTTGATTGGCATCAACATCTTAACGTTTGTGCTGTTTTTTATCGTTAACAGCCCCAATGATATGGCGCGTATGCAATTGGGGCAAAAAAACGTGACCGAGCAAGCCGTTGAAAATTGGAAGCAGCAACATGGCTATAATCTGCCTTTATTATGGAATTCTGAGGTCGCGGCTGAGAAAAAGCTTACCGAGACTATTTTTTATCAAAAATCGGTAGGCTTGTTTTTATTTCGCTTTGGCGCTTCTGACAGCGGTAGAAATATTGGTGCGGATATTAAAGAACGCGCATTGCCCAGTCTTGCGGTGGCTTTGCCTACGTTGTGCGTGGGTTTGCTGGTGGATATCACCTTTGCGCTGTTAATGATCTTGTTTCGCCAGAGTTATTTAGATCGGGTGGGTACGGTGTTGTGTGTGATGTTAATGTCGATTTCATCGCTGTTTTACATTATAGGTGGACAGTTTGTTATCTCCAAATTACTGCGTTTGGTGCCCATTTCTGGTTATGATGATGGCTTTTCGGCTATTAAATTTTTAATTTTACCGGTGTTGATTGGTGCATTTTCTGGCATAGGATCGGGCGTGAGATGGTATAGAACGTTATTTTTGGAAGAAGTCGGTAAAGATTATGTCCGCACCGCACGCGCCAAAGGCTTAACCGAAACGCAAACATTGTTTCGCCACGTTTTAAAAAACACCATGATTCCTATATTAACCGGCGTGGTGGTGGTATTACCCACCTTGTTTATGGGTAGCTTGATTATGGAATCTTTTTTCAGTATTCCAGGCTTAGGCAGTTACACCATTGATGCCATTACTAGCCAGGATTTTGCTATTGTGCGGGCAATGGTATTTTTGGGGTCGGTGTTGTATGTGATTGGGCTGTTGTTGACTGATATTTCTTATACGCTGGTTGATCCTAGGGTTAGATTGTCGTAATCAAGCAAGCACATCGACTTTAAATCTCAGTGTATCAGCTACTTTGGCAAATAAGTTGTCGGCAGTTGTGATGCTCTCAAATCTATAGTGTCGAATAATTGTCAGGTGCTTGGCATCTATAATGTACGTAGACCAAATTTGGGCAGCAACGAAATCAGACGGGCTTCACTTTCGAGGGTGTGTACCCTCATCATACAAACTTTCTGTAAACTTCATTTTTCTTCATAAATGAAAATCTGTCCCAGTTAATCCCCCTTTCAAAAACAAATCATTTTCAGAGCCCCTCCCGCACCCTTTTTTTGTCCGAAACCGATCCTTACGGACGGCCGGATTGATGATTTTTAGGTTGAGCTACGCTATTGCTTCGATAGTGTCTTATTTTTTTACAAAAACCCGAATTTAATAAGTAAAATAAGCCAATATATCAATAATATAAATTAATAAATAAAAATAATTGAAATTGTAAAATAAATATGAAATTATAGTAACCATCTTTAAGGTAAGGGAGAGCCTTTATCAAAAGTTGCCGTGTCTATCGTGCAGACTGGGCGACTTTTAAGTGGATAAGAAAAAATATTTTACGGAAAAGGGATAGGCGGGGGCTAGCGAGATTAGAAACCCCATTTTTGCCCATCAGCCACTATCTCTCTTTGCTTCAACATCAATTAATCACACTAGCCCTTCATTGCCCCTCATTAATGACAACAACCCACTCAAACACAAGTTACATAGCCCATGTTCGGTCTTTAGATAAAAGTGAACAAACAGTATCTGAACATTTATTAGAAGTTGCTGAAATTACCAAATCACTCGCTGTAAAAATTAACGTACCTGAAGCAGGTGAATTGATTGGGCTGCTACATGATTTTGGCAAATACAGTAAGTCTTTTCAGGATTACATTAAGTCTGGCACGGGGTTGTTTGACGCTGATAACGCAGATTATGTTGATGCCAAAGCACAAAAAGGAAAAGTAGATCACTCAACGGCTGGCGCACAATGGGTATGGGAAGCGCTGAGTAAATACGGCAAAGGGCGTTTATGCGGCAAAATACTGTCTAAGGCGGGTAATTGATGATTAACCAACCAGTCTACAATGAAGAAACCGATAATGTTTTTTACGCACACTCGACAAAACTAAGCGATAAAAGCGACTGGCAATTGTTGAAAGATCACCTTGTAAATGTCGGTGAACTAGCTGGAGGGTTCGCTGAGGCTTTTAATTGTGCTGAATATGGCAAAGTTGCTGGGTTGCTACATGATTTAGGAAAATATACAGTAGAGTTTCAACAGCGACTTGAAGGCAAGCATCCACGAGTTGACCACGCTACTCATGGTGCAAAAATCGCATTGAAGAAATACAAGGATGGCGGCTATTTTGTTGCTTATTCCATAGCAGGGCATCATGCGGGGCTTGCCAATGGTGAATATCGTGATGACAAAAAACTCAACGAGTTAAAAAAACGGCTTGAAAAGCCCGATTTACCTTTGTTAAAAACAACGTGGCAAACTGAAATTGAACCGTTGTTGCCTGAAAAACTACCCACCCCACCTTTAAAAATCAAAAATTTTTTTCAAGTTAGTTTTTTATCACGCATGATTTTTTCTTGTTTGGTAGATGCTGACCGCTTGGATACTGAAAAATTTTGCCAAATCGCAGAAAACAAGCCGTTGTCAGCACGAGGACAATATCCAAGTCTTGCGGAATTAAAAACTCAATTTGACCAGTCACTCAATGCTTTCCAGCAAAATGACAGCGATATAAATCAAAAACGCAGCATCATTTTATCCACTGTGCGACACAATGCGAAAACACTTGAAGCAGGTTTGTTCAGTTTAACTGTGCCAACAGGCGGCGGCAAAACCTTGACTTCAATGGCATTCGCCCTTGACCACGCTGAAACTTATCAAAAGCGGCGCGTTATTTATGTGATTCCGTTCACCAGTATTATTGAACAAAACGCGGATGTTTTTCGTAAGCAGTTTGGTGAAAGCTATCAGCACGCAATCATTGAACATCACAGCGCATTTAATGATGTTGATATTAAAAATCCTGACAGCAGAACCAAGCTCAACATGGCAATGGAGAATTGGGATGCGCCGATTATTGTCACAACGGCGGTTCAATTTATGGAATCGTTATTTTCTAATCGTCCTAGCGATTGTCGTAAATTACACCGCATTGCCAATAGCGTCATTATTTTAGATGAAGCGCAAACCTTGCCTTTAGATTTATTACGCCCTTGTATGGCGGCGATTGATGAATTGGCAAAAAACTATGGTTGTTCGATAGTGTTATGTACCGCGACACAACCTGCTTTGCTAGAGAAGGAAGACGGCTTTAAAGGTGGTTTTCAAAATGTACGCGAATTAGCCAAATCGGATAGCAAGGACGGTATTAATCCGCAACAGCTTTACAAAGATTTTCAGCGTGTTTCTGTGTCACATATCGGTGAGTTAGATGATGCGGCAATTATTCAACGTTTACACACTGAGGCGCAAATTCTCTGTATCGTCAACACAAGAAGACAAGCGCAAGTGCTTTATCAAGGCATTGTTGAATTAGAAGGTTCATTTCATTTATCAACCTATATGTGTGCGGTTCATCGCAAAAACGTATTAGCAAAAATCAGGTTTGCATTAAAACGCGGCAATCCTTGTCGAGTGATTTCTACCTCTTTAATTGAAGCAGGCGTGGATGTCGATTTTCCGTGTGTTATGCGTTCTGACGCAGGTTTAGATTCGATTGCACAAGCGGCAGGGCGTTGTAATCGTGAAAGTAAAAATAAAAAAGAAGACAGTCATGTTTGGATTTTTACCGCAACAGACCATAAACCACCGCATGAACTAAAAACCTATGCCAGTAAAATGAAAGAAGTCATGGAGTTAGCTGAATTTAAGGACGACTTGTTAGGATTATCAGCGATTAAAGAGTATTTCTCTCGTGTTTATTGGCAAAAAGAAATGGGGCAGAACAGCGAATTAGATAAACACGGTATTTTAAAAACACTTCAAGACAGCAAATTACAAAACTTACCGTTTGATTGGATGGCGCAAAAATTCAAAATGATTAGCACTACCATGAAAACCGTCATCGTACCGTATGACCATTTGGCAATTGATTACATTGAACAATTGGAAAACTTGCCTGAATGGGAAAGCGTCGGGAAATTAGCAAGAAACTTACAGGTTTATACCATTTCTGTGCCGCAACACTCAGCGGGGCAATTAATCAAATTAGGTGCATTGAAATATGTGCAGGCACAACGCTTTGGCGACCAATTTCTAGTATTGGAAAGCGATAATATGTATGAAGAAGACATCGGTTTCAATCTTAAAGCAAATCCGTTGTTAATGAGTGGTGAGGAGTGCGTTTTGTAGAGCGAATCTATTAAACATTTGTAGAAGATTTTCTTTGTGATAAGATGTTGCCTTCTTAAATTGAGCGAGAAAAACATGAAGCAGGTTTTGTTCAAAGTTGAAGAAAAAAGTGATGGTTATCTTGATGTGTCATTTTCTGGTCAAATTTCAAAAACTGAAATGACAAGAACCATTATGGGGGTTGTAAGTGTTGGTTTTACTATTTTTGAAGTAATACAGCATTATATTCACTAGCTTCATGTTAGTGAGTGTCGCTATCTGAAAAAAGATAGTGTGGGTTGAAACTACAAATGTTTAAGAAAGAGAGTCATCACCGACTAAACATCGGTGATGTGGATTTACAAATTAAACAGGAGACAGTATGAGTAAAGGCATTATTTTAAAGGTTTGGGGCGATAATGCCTGTTTTACCCGACCTGAAATGAAAGTAGAGCGCGTTTCTTACGATGTAATGACACCTTCAGCCGCTCGCGGCATTGTGGAGGCGATTCATTGGAAACCTGCGATTCGGTGGATTATCGACCGCATTCATGTTTTACAACCGATTCGCTTTGAAAATATCCGCCGTAATGAAGTGTCAAGTATGACAAAACCAAGCAGTGTGACTTCAGCGATGAAAAAAGGTGATTTGCGTGAACTGATTTTTTATGTCGATGACGGCGATAATCGGCAACAACGCGCTTCGGTGATTTTAAAAAACGTTTGTTATGTCATTGAGGCGCATTTTGAACTCACAGAACACGCCGAAGCATCCGACAACGAAGGCAAGCATATTGATATGGTTAGGCGCAGAGCCAGAGACGGACAATGTTTTTATCAGCCGTATCTAGGCACACGCGAATTTACGGCTAATTTTGAACTCATTGAAAACAAAGCAGATATTCCAAAGTGCGCCGAACAACTTAACGGCGAAAAAGATTTAGGCTGGATGTTGTGGGATATTGATTTTAAAAACGGCATGACCCCGCATTTTTTTCGTGCCAGCATGACAAACGGCATTATCACCGTACCTGCTCCCTCGGAGGTATTGGCATGATTCTTCACGCGTTGGTTAATTATTATGAACGGCTTGCCAAGCAAGACAATGTACTTCCTGCTTATGGTTGGAGTTGGGAAAAAATCAGTTATTGCATTGTGTTGAATGACGATGGTTCAATTTATCAGATTGAGGATATACGCCTTTCTCAACAAGTTAAAAATAAAACTATTCGTCAACCTAACCCGTTAATTGTGCCTGTTTATCCAGAAGGCAGAACCTCAGGCGTAAAAGCCAATTATATTTGGGATAACACCGCTTACGTTTTAGGCGTTTCTGAAAAGCCAAATAAATTAGATGAAAAATATCAGGACTTTTGGAAAAACGTACAAGCGTTTGATGCAACAAATTCCAAAGCCTTGCAAGTGCTACAAAAATTCCCCGCCTTTTGGAATGAGCATAAACAAGAGTATGAGGCTGAATGGAATAAAAAAGATTTTTTAGACAGCAATATTGTTTTTAGAGTTAATAGTTTAGGCAATCAATATGTCCACGCCTGTAACGAATTTAAAAAACAATGGAACAGCATACTTGAGCAATATCTTAGTGAGCTTTCAGACGGACAATGTTTGATTGAGGGAACAACGACAAAAATAGCTGATTTGCACAATCCTATTAAAGGCGTGGATAACGCGCAATCTTCTGGGGCATTACTGGTTTCATTTAACAAAGATGCGTTTGAATCTTACGGATTGAAAAAGGGAAAAAACTCCAGCGTTGGTACAGACGCTGCTTTTAAATATGTAACTGCGCTAAATCATCTATTGCGTCGCGGCGAAAATAATAAACAACGCTTAAAAATCGGTGATGCCATAACGGTTTTTTGGGCAGAATCCGCCAATAAACAGACTGCTGTAGAAGCCGAAGAAGATTTTTTAGGTAATTTGATTAATCCTGATACCGAAGAAACCGCCAGCCCTACCGATGGACAAGAAACCCAAAGTTTAGCCACGGTATTACAGCAAGTTGCACAAGGCATTCCTCTTAAAGAATTACGCCCCGACCTTAACCCCGCGACTAAATTTTATGTTTTAGGTATTTCGCCCAATGCCGCCCGTCTTGCCATTCGCTTTTGGTATGCCACAACGCTTGATGAAATGGCACGGCATATTGGGCAACATTATCAAGATTTACACCTTGAACCGCAGTTTGGTTCTGCTTTGCCTGAAATTTGGAAGCTCACTTATGCAACCGCGCCTATTTATAACGACAACGGCAAACAAAAAACCGATGCGGATAAAATTTCACCACAACTAGCGGGCAATCTTGCGCGTGCTATTTTTACAGGACAACTTTATCCGCAAAGTCTGTTATCTCAAGTATTACTACGGATGCGTTTAGATGGCGTAGTTAGTTTCACCCGTGTAGCTTTATGTAAAGCGGTGATTAACCGCGAAATTCGTTTAAATAAGAAAACCACTCAGGAGATACCCATGAGTTTAGATATTGAAGAAAAAAATCCCGCTTACCGTATGGGGCGGTTGTTTGCAGTGATTGAAGAGATGCAAAAAAAAGCATTAGGGGAAGAGATTAAAGCCACGATTCGTGACCGTTATTGGGGTGCGGCTTCTGCCACGCCCGCGCTGGTTTTTCCGATGTTGGAACGTAATATGATGAATCATCTTTCTAAAATCCGAAAAACAGATTCTTATCCCTACGGTAAAGATAAAACAATAACGGGGCAAAAATTAGCTAGTTCTTTGGATTGGCAAGTCGGGCAAATTAAAGAAGGCATGGAAACGTCCTACCCTAAAAATTTGAATCTGCAAGACCAAGGGCGGTTTGCGATTGGCTATTATCATCAACGCTTCACTCGTAAGATCAAAACGAAAACGGGTGAAGAAATTGAAAATCCAGTCGCCGAAGATACCGATATTTCAGCGCAACCTACTGACTAACAAGCGTAATTACTTTTTAATTTTTTAAGGAAAAACACCATGACCGCACTCAGCAACCGCTACGAATTTGTTTTACTGTTTGACATTAAAGACGGCAACCCCAATGGCGACCCAGACGCAGGTAATATGCCCCGTTTAGACCCAGAAACCAACCAAGGCTTAGTGACCGATGTTTGTTTAAAACGTAAAATTCGCAATTATGTCGAGCTAACGCAAGGCGACAATGCAGGTTATGCGATTTATATGCAGGAAAAAGCCGTGCTAAATAACCAAAACAAATTGGCGTATGACGCGCAAGGTTTAAAGCACGAACAAAAAAAACTGCCCAAAGAAGCGGACAAAGCCAAAGCCTTAACTCAATTTATGTGTGACCATTTTTTTGATGTTCGTACATTTGGTGCAGTGATGAGTACGGAAGTGAATACCGGCACAGTACGAGGCCCGATTCAAATGGCATTTGCACGTTCCATTGATCCTGTTTTCCCCCAAGAAATTTCTATAACCCGTATGGCTGTTACCAACGAAAAGGATGTAGAAAAAGAGCGCACAATGGGACGCAAACATATCATCCCCTACGGCTTATACCGCGCTCATGGTTTTGTTTCTGCATCACTTGCTGAGAAGACAGGCTTTACCGAAGAAGATTTAGAAATTTTATGGAAATCGCTTACCGAAATGTTTGAACATGACCATTCAGCAGCGCGGGGCGAAATGGCAACGCAAAAACTGATTGTGTTCAAACATGCAGACAAATTGGGTAACGCGCCGTCACACAAACTATTCGACCTCATCACAATTAATCGTGCTAATGAAAATGGAACACCAGCACGTAGTTTTAGTGATTATGTTGTGGATATTAATCGTGCTGATTTACCCGCAGGCATTGAAGTTATAGAAAAATAAAGGATATTCTTTTATGAAATATCTGTTGGATACCTGCGTTATTTCCGAATTAACTAAACCTCAACCAAACAACCATGTGCTAACTTGGCTACAGGAAACGCAGTCGTAGGTTGGGTTAGCGATAGCGTAACCCAACAATTAGCTATCAAATAATTAAGGTGAATAACATGCAAACGATTACCTTTACAACCGATGATAATGTCAGTCAGTTATTGCAGGACATTGCCAAAGAGAATAATAA
>NZ_JAYTLQ010000019.1:0-148415 GCF_043729335.1 Crenothrix sp.
TGAGCTTGTCGAACCATGAACTACAAGTCCTTCGACAGGCTCAGGACGAACGGAGTATTTTATAGTACTCGACATTATAAAGCTGACTAAGTACTAGTACTCGACAATGTAAGATTGACTGAGTGCTCGAAGTGATTAATTTTCGAGTTCTAATTCAGGGTACATTTTGGATAATATGGGAATAAAGCCACGGTGTCTAGATTATTTTTGATAATTTTCACATGCAAACTTGTAAAAATTAATATATCAGCTACGTGTGATTAAATGCTTTGTAAATCAATTATATTTTATACAAATATATAGCATTGTTGACTTAATTTTGATAAATTTTTACAATTAATAAGGTTGCGTTATTGGGTTTTCCCAATTCATTTTTGCAGCAGTAATTTGTGATGGTTGCTGTTGAGCAATCGGGATTTAAATTACATCTTTTCTTTCAATTTTAAAAATCGCTGATACCGGCTGATTGATAACGTCCCATTTTCAACCGCAGGCAATATCGCGCAGCCTTTATCGTGCGTGTGGCTGCAATCGTTAAATTGGCATTCATCCATCAACGCCTGAAATTCGCGGTAACCATAAGCCAGTTGCGCATCAGATAATTCAGCCAAGCCAAAAATAGCCACGCCTGGGCTGTCGATTAAATCACCGCCATCGGGCAAATGGTACAGGGTTGCCGCCGTAGTGGTGTGGCGACCGTGTTTGGTGGTGGCGGAAACCGTGTTGGTTTTTAGCAGTTTATCCGGCAAAATAGCATTGGTTAATGATGATTTACCCACGCCGGATTGCCCAGCAAACAAGCTTACCTGACCTTTCAATGCTTGCTTAAGCGCCTCCATACCCGAACCGCTGGCCGCACTCACACGATACAGCGCATAGCCCAAATCTTCATAAACACGAAGTTCTTGTTCAATAATGTCAGACAGTGGCAGATCAGTTTTATTCAGCACCAAAGCGGCGTCTATATTCCGATTTTCGCAAATCGCCAGATACTGATCCAGCAACAGAAAATCGCAGCGCGGCTCTACCGCAAACACCACAAAAATAGTATCGATATTGGCGGCTACCGGTCGGCTTTTGGCGCTTTTTGAGGGGCGTACTAAAACTGAGCGGCGTGGTAAAATTTCTTCAATACGGCCTTGATCTTCCGATGCTCGTGACCACAGCACACGATCGCCCACCGCGACGGTATCCAGCCGTCGCACCGTTTGGCAAAGTATGATTTGATTGTCATATTCAACCGCAATTCCCTGACCCAAATGGGCAATTACCAAACCTTCGTTATGCGTCATCCTAAGCTTTGGCTTCTAAATGTGCGATGCGGATGGCGGCTGGCGGGTGGCTGTAATGGAAGGCAGAATACAGCGGATCGGGCGTTAACGTGCTGGCATTTTCTTCGTATAATTTAACTAAGCCACTGATCATTTTGCTGGCTTTCGCATTGGCGGCGGCAAAATCGTCGGCTTCAAATTCAAATTTACGCTGAAAATACGCGCTGATCGGCTGCATAAAGAAAGTAAATGACGACGACACCAACATAAACAACAATAAAGCCACGGCATTAGAACCGTGATCGACACCCAGGCCATTAAAGAACCAGGGTTTATTAATCAGCCAGCCTAAAATGGCAAGGCTGATTAAGCTCATGATGGCGCTGGCGAGCAGCATTTTAATAACGTGTTTACGCTTAAAATGGCCTAATTCATGTGCCAATACCGCTTCCAGTTCTTCGTCGTCTAAGGAGTTAACGAGGTTGTCATAAAATACGATGCGCTTATTATTGCCAAGGCCAGTAAAATAAGCATTGCCATGACCGGAACGCTTAGATCCATCCATAATAAAAATACCCTGGCTGCTAAAGCCGCAACGCTCTAATAAACCTTGAATCCGGTTTTTTAACGAACCTTCTTCCATCGGGGTAAATTTGTTGAATAACGGGGCAATTACAGTAGGGAACAACCAGCTAATCAATAACGAAAAGCCCATCATAATGGCCCAGACCCAAATCCACCAGCTGGAGCCAACGCCGTCCATCACCCATAAAATCAAAGCCAATAAGGGTAAGCCAATGGCCGCACTTAAACCCAGTTGCAACAAGTGATCTTTAGAAAATTGGGCTACCGTACTTTTATTAAAGCCAAACTTTTCTTCAATAACAAAGGTTTGGTACACGCTGGTAGGAATGTCAACCAGCATCATCAGCAACGAAGTTGTGGCAATTGCAGCCACGCCAGCGAAGATAGGTGATGAAATCTCCGCCGACCAGTAATTGAAAATGGCATTAACGATGCCCCCTAAAGTAAAGAGCAACAAAGCGATCAGGCTAATAATGCTGTCGATTTTGCCGAGCTTGCCTTTTTCCAGGGTGTAGTCAGCGGCTTTTTGGTGCGCTTCTAACGAAACCGTGTTTTTAAAGGCATCCGGCACTGCGGAGCGATGTTCTGCCACATAGTTAGCCTGGCGTTGTGCCAGCCAATAATGCACTGCAAAAGAAAGAGCTACCGTGCACAAAAAAATAAAAGTAAACGTATTCATAGGTTAAAATCGTCGTGTTTAAGAATTAATATACAAAGATGTGTCAATGCTACACTAACCATAACAGTGAATACAAAGAAATCAACCTATGACGCAAAATCCTCAGCACCTTATCTGGATCGACCTTGAAATGACAGGGCTTAATCCGGACACTGATGTCATCATCGAAATAGCAACAATTGTGACCGATAAAGACTTAAATATCGTGGCAGAAGGCCCCGTATTGGCGGTACATCAACCGGATGCTGCGTTGGCGGCAATGGATGATTGGAATCAAAAACATCATGGCCAGTCCGGTTTGATTAAGCGAGTAATGGCATCAACGATTGATGCGGTGGAAGCGGAACGCCGGACACTGGAGTTTATAAAACAATGGGTACCTGAAAAAAAGTCGCCGATTTGTGGTAATAGCATTGGCCAGGACAGGCGGTTTTTGTGGCGTTATATGCCTACTTTGGAAGCCTATTTTCATTACCGTAACCTGGATGTGTCTACGCTAAAAGAACTGGCAGCACGTTGGGCTCCTAATTTAAAAGATGGCTTTAATAAGCAATCCAAACATCAGGCATTGGATGATGTGATTGAATCAATTGAAGAATTACGTTATTACCGGGAACATTTTATCAGAGTGTAACTGGGGTTGTGTTTTCCACATAAGATTTGTCCTTTTCGTGGGCAATAATTGAAATTAGCGTGTAACCATGAATCATATCATAGGGTTGGCATTAGGAGGCGCATGTGGTTCGGTGCTGCGGTTTTTGGTGTCGACTGGCATTTACCAGTGGCTGGGGCGTGGGTTTCCTTATGGTACGCTGACCGTTAATCTTATTGGATCATTCCTGTTGGGATTGCTGACAGAGGCGCTAGTCTTGCAGCGAGTAGCGATTGCACTGGAATACCGGACGGCTATTTTAGTGGGCTTTATTGGCGCGTTCACTACCTTTTCTACCTTCGCTTTTGAAACCTTGTATTTGCTAGAACAAGGGAGCGTGAGCAAAGCTGCGTTAAATGTTTGCGTAAGTGTTATTGCCTGTGTGTTTGTGGTATGGATAGGGCTGATATCGGGCCGTTATTTGTTTGCGCATGAATATGCGGTGGTACATTGGCAAGGCGGCATGATGCCTTATGCCATGCTGGCGGTGAATGTATTGATTGCCTTTCTGATTGGGCTAGTGACAGCTCTGCTTTCACAAAAAGTCACGTTGCCTATTGAGCAACATGCCGTCATTATCATTATTACCGTGGGTGGGTATTTAACCTTGTCGGGGTTGTACTTAGTGTTGTATTTAATTGAACACGGTTATACCAGTGCGCAACATCCTAAAGCGATGTTGACAGTATTCGCTGTTAACACATTGATGTGTTTATCCGTTATGTGGTTGGCGTTGTGGGCCGTTAAACAGCTAGGAGCTGATTGATGAATGACGCCTACAAGTTAACAGCAATGCTGGCGGTTACGCTGGGTGTTTTTGTCTGGTCAGCTATTAACCCGCATTATTATCTCACTTGGTTTTTGGAAGTGTTGCCCGTTATTATCGGTTTTGTTGTGCTGGTTTTAACCTTCAAATCATTTCCTTTGGCTCAACTTACTTATGGCTTAATCACCTTGCACGCTGTAATTCTTATGGTCGGAGGGCATTATACGTATGCGCAGGTTCCTGCGTTTGATGCGCTTGGCCATACATTAGGCTGGACCCGTAATAATTACGATAAGTTAGGCCATTTTGCCCAAGGTTTTGTGCCTGCTATTATTGCCAGAGAGATTTTATTGCGTAAAACGGCATTGCGAACCGGTAAAATGCTGTTTTTTCTGGTTATCTGCGTTTGTCTTGCCATTAGCGCAAGCTATGAATTGCTGGAATGGCTGGTTTCGGTGCTATCCGGCAGTGCTGCCGATGATTTTTTAGGCACACAAGGCGATGTTTGGGATACCCAAAAAGATATGGCTTTTGCATTCATGGGTGCAGTGCTTGCCCAATTAACCTTGGCACGATGTCATGAGCGCAGTATGTTAAAAATCGGCCAGTAATAATCCTTTTCAGTTTATAAATTATTTTAAGGTAAAGCGTATTATGTTAGATCCCCGTTTATTTAGAACCGAGCTTGATTTTGTCACCCAGCAGTTAAATAGACGCACATTTAACTTTAATGCCCAACTGTATTCCGACCTGGAAGCACAGCGCAAAGAAGTGCAAGTTAAAACCCAGGAATTACAAAACGAGCGCAACAGCCGATCTAAAACCATTGGCCAAGCCAAAGCCAAAGGTGAGGATACTCAGCCGTTGTTGGATCAGGTACAGCATTTGGGTGATGCACTTAAAGAAGCTGAAAGTGCCTTAAATGATATCCAGGAAAAAATGACGCTGATGATGGAAGGCATTCCCAATATTCTCGATGAGTCCGTACCCAATGGCAAAGACGAAGCCGCAAATGTTGAAATCTCCCGCTGGAGCGAGATACCTGAATTTAGCTTTACGCCCAAAGATCATGTCGATTTGGGTGGCCAGCTTAAGCAGATTAATTTTGAACTGGGCGCAAAAATCGCCAGCAGCCGTTTTGTAGTGTTAAGCGGCGGTTTGGCCAGATTGCAACGTGCTATTATTCAGCTCATGCTGGATACCCATACCGATGAACACGGTTATAGCGAAACCTATGTGCCGTTTTTGGTGAATGCTGATAGCTTGCGCGGTACCGGACAATTGCCTAAGTTTGAAGACGATTTGTTCAAAGTCAACAGTGATCCGGCTTTGTATTTAATTCCAACCGCCGAAGTGCCCGTCACCAATATTGTTCGGGACGTGATTGTTGATGCCAAAGATTTACCGCTGAAATTTGTTTGTCACAGCCCGTGTTTTCGCAGTGAAGCCGGTGCTTATGGCCGTGACGTACGCGGCATGATCCGTCAGCATCAGTTTGAAAAAGTTGAAATTGTGCAAATCGTAAAGCCTGAAGATTCTGCCAAAGCCCATGAAGAACTGACCGGTCATGCGGAAGCCATTCTTAAAAAATTAAAATTACCCTATCGCAAAATGCTGTTGTGTGCGGGAGATACCGGATTCTCTTCCAGTAAAACATTCGATCTTGAAGTGTGGTTACCAGGGCAGGGTGCGTACCGGGAAATTTCATCGTGCAGCAACTTTAAAGATTTCCAGGCGCGGCGCTTGCAGGCACGCTGGCGCAATCCGGAAACCGGCAAGCCGGAATTGGTGCATACCTTAAATGGCTCAGGTTTAGCGGCGGGTAGAACCTTGATTGCAGTCATGGAAAACTATCAGGATGAACAGGGGCGAATTCAGATTCCCGAAGCATTATTGTCTTATATGGGTGGAATGACGGTGATTGAATAACATCTACAAATGCACTTTTTGAGTTTACGCAGACTATTTGAAAATCGAATCAAAATTTGCCAATTCCTTAACAAAATATAGTTTTTAAATGTACTTTGGTGTTGAGGCTGCTCTAATAATGACTAGCCGTGTGGATGTTTTTATCTGTATCTCATAGATCAAACCGTATATAATCAAGTTATTTTGTTAAATCTTTTACTGAATTCAGACCGGAAAAAAACATGCTGGGTAAGCTAGTTAAATTAGTGATAGGAAGCCGTAACGACAGGCTGGTCAAGAAGAAAAGAAAGCTGGTAAATAGCATTAATGCGCTGTCTTCTCAATACGAAAAATTGTCTGATGAAGCGCTAAAAGCTAAAACCCAGGAATTTCGTAATCGTCTTGCACAAGGCGAAAAACTGGACAATTTGCTGCCAGAAGCTTTTGCAGTAGTGAGGGAAGCCTCGGTACGCGTTTTTGGTATGCGTCATTTTGACGTACAGCTGATCGGCGGCATGATTTTACATGACGGCAAAATTGCCGAAATGAGAACCGGTGAAGGTAAAACCTTAATGGCAACCTTGGCGGCGTATTTAAATGCCCTGCCAGGACAAGGTGTGCATGTTATTACCGTCAATGATTATCTGGCCAAGCGTGACTCGGTGTGGATGGGCAAGCTCTATAGCTTTTTAGGCTTAACCACTGGCGTTATTATCAGCCAGATGGATAATGAAGAACGCCGCGTCGCCTACAATTCTGACATCACTTACGGTACCAATAATGAATTTGGCTTCGATTATCTGCGCGATAACATGGCGTTTACCCTGGAGCAAAAAGTCCAGCGTGAATTAAGCTTTGCGATTATCGATGAAGTCGATTCCATTCTTATCGATGAAGCCAGAACGCCGCTGATTATTTCCGGCTCTACCGAAGAAAATACCGATATTTATGTTCAGATTAATAACATCATTCCGTTATTGACCAAGCAAGAAAAAGACGGTGAGCCTGGCCATTACACGATGGATGAAAAAACCCGTCAAGTGCATTTGACTGAAGCCGGACACGAGCGCGTCGAAGACTTAATGGTTGAGCATGGCTTGATGCTGGATGGCAGCAGTTTGTATGATGCGTCCAATATACGGCTCATGCATTACCTCAATGCCTCTTTACGTGCCAACGTGCTGTATAGAAAAGATGTCGATTATATTGTTACCAATAGACAGGTTGTTATTGTCGATGAGTTTACTGGGCGCATTATGACCGGGCGTAGATGGGGCGAAGGTTTGCACCAAGCCATTGAAGCCAAAGAAAAAGTGCCGATTCAAAATGAAAACCAGACGCTGGCTTCCATTACCTTTCAAAACTATTTTCGTTTGTATCACAAGTTGTCCGGTATGACCGGTACTGCTGATACCGAAGCGTTTGAGTTGAATAAAATTTATGGGCTAGAGGTTATTGTCATTCCGACCCATCGCAATATGATCCGTAAAGATTTAGGCGATATGGTGTATTTGACCACCGATGAAAAATACAACGCAGTCGTTAATGATATTAAGCGCTGTGTGGAAAAACAGCAGCCTGTTCTGGTCGGCACCACTTCAATCGAAAATTCCGAGCGCATCTCCAATCTGTTAAAACAGCAAGGTGTTGCGCACGAAGTCCTTAATGCCAAGCAGCATGAACGCGAAGCGCATATTATCTCGCAAGCCGGCCAACCCAGCGCAGTTACCATTGCAACTAACATGGCCGGTCGCGGTACCGATATTGTATTGGGCGGTAATCTGGATGCAGAATTAGCGGCTCTGGACGTTAACGCCAGTGCAGCTGAAATACAAAAAGTACGCGAGGATTGGCAAGAGCGCCATAATCAGGTGGTCGCTAGCGGTGGTTTACATGTTATCGGTTCGGAACGCCATGAATCGCGCCGTATTGATAACCAGTTAAGAGGCCGTTCAGGACGGCAAGGTGATCCCGGATCCACCCGTTTTTATCTGTCTTTGCAAGATGACTTGATGCGTATTTTTGCATCTGATCGTGTCGCGGGCTTAATGAAAAAACTCGGTATGGGAGATGGTGAAGCCATTGAGCATCCGTGGGTAACGCGCTCTATTGAAAATGCACAACATAAAGTTGAAGCCCGTAACTTTGATGTCCGTAAAGAAATTTTAGCGTACGACGATGTTGCCAACGACCAGCGTAAAGTGGTTTATACCCAGCGCAATGAATTAATGGGCGCAGAAGAAATTTCCGAAATTATTACCGCCATACGGGAAGATGTGGTCAACAACTTGATTACTCAGTACATTCCGCCGAAAACTATGGCGGAACAGTGGAATATTCAAGGCTTGGAAGAGCATATCCAACAGGAATTTAATGTTGAAGTGCCCGTGCCCAAGATGTTTGAGGAAAATAATGCGCTCAATGAAGCAGCACTGCGTGCGCGTATTATTAGCATTTTGGAAGAAAGCCATAAAGAAAAAGAACAGCAAATTACCACACCGGTCATGCAGCATTTTGAAAAATCTGTCATGTTGCAAGTGTTAGATAATAGCTGGAAAGAACACTTGGCGGCGATGGATTATTTACGCCAAGGTATCCATTTTAGAGGTTATGCGCAAAAAGATCCCAAGCAGGAATATAAACGCGAAGCCTTCACCATGTTTACCACTTTGCTGGATCGTATTAAATACGAAGTCATCAGTATTTTGTTTAAAGTTCAAGTCAATGAAGACGAAGATGTGCAGGTTATCGACGATCAAATGCAATTGCCTAAAGATATGCACTTTGAGCATGCGTTAGCGCCATCAATAGACGATTACGATAACGCGCAAGCCAGTGTCTTTGGTGAGGACGAGTTGGCAGTTAATATGAGTGACAATAATACCGTGGGTCGTAACGATCCTTGTCCTTGTGGCTCTGGCCTTAAGTTTAAACAATGCCACGGCAAAATCAGCTAAAGCATAATCAACGCTGTACTGTTTATAGCTGCTATCTTATAAAAAACTCTTCGATAGGGTAATCGTATAACACCCGAATACCCTATCGATCAGTTCCTTGTTATTTCAAAAGTGGCGGTAAATGCTGCTAGCCGTTTTATCCAGTAAGCATTTTGTTCCTCTGTTTAATTGCTGTTTGCTTTTACCTGAACAGACGGTATATCAGCCGATGCATCGCTCGTTCTCCCTGTTCTTGTTGATAGCTCGCCTTTAAGTAGATGGCCAAAATGGTCTTTCTTTCATATTTCAGTCGAGATTATTGCATGTCGAACAACACTATTACTGCCCCTGAAATTCTAAGCCCGCACAGCCATAAAGCTTCCAGTAGCGCATTGTTACTGGGTGCTATCGGCGTGGTGTATGGCGACATTGGTACCAGCCCGTTATATGCTTTAAAAGAATGTTTTCTTAGCGAACACGCGCCAGCGCTGATCCCAGCCAATATTTTAGGTGTGTTATCGTTGATTTTTTGGTCGATCATGATGGTGGTCACCTTGAAATACTTGGTTTTCATCATGAAGGCCGATAATCACGGTGAAGGCGGTATTTTGGCGTTGTTCGCGTTAACGCACAAACTCACCGGCGATAAGGGTTTTTTAGCTAAATTTGCGTTAACGGCGGGTTTATTAGGCGCGGCACTGTTTTACAGCGATGGTATTATCACCCCTGCCATTTCGGTATTGAGTGCCGTGGAAGGGCTAGGCGTTATTGCCCCAAAATTGGAAGCCTTTATCTTGCCGTCTGCGCTGGTAATCTTGGTGCTGTTGTTTTCTATTCAGCATCATGGCACCGAGCTTATCGGCAAGTTTTTTGGCCCCATTATGTGCGTGTGGTTTCTGGTGCTGGCGACACTGGGTGTGGTGAATATATTGCAGCATCCTGACGTTTTACAAGCCGTAAACCCCCGTTTTGCCTGGCACTTTATTCAGATGGATCCCCATCGCAGTTTTCTTAGCTTGGGTGCTGTAGTGCTAACGCTGACCGGTGCTGAAGCTTTGTATGCGGACATGGGGCACTTTGGCAAAACCCCCATACGGTATGCGTGGTTTAGCTTTGTTGCCCCCGCGTTGTTACTGAATTACTTTGGACAAGGCGCGTTACTTATCCAAAATCCAGCCGCAGTACAAAATCCTTTTTATTTATTGGCGCCTGAATGGGCGTTGATACCTTTGGTGATATTGGCGACATTAGCCACAGTCATTGCCTCGCAAGCAGTAATTACTGGCGCATTTTCCCTGACCAAACAAGCCGTGCAATTAGGATTTTTGCCACGGGTACAGATTGAACATACTTCTGCGAAAGAAATTGGCCAAATTTATGTGCCGCTGGTTAATTGGGGCTTGTTAGTCGGTGTTTTATTGTTGGTGATATTATTCAAAACTTCCGGTGGACTGGCGGCAGCTTATGGTATTGCTGTAACTGGCACTATGGTTGTTACGACATTGCTGGCCGGTATTGTTATGCTACGTGGCTGGCATTGGCATTGGGCAAAAGTGACGGCACTTATGGTAATTTTTCTTGCAGTGGATCTGGCTTTCTTTAGTGCTAATCTGCATAAAATTCCCAGTGGCGGCTGGTTACCGCTAGCGATGGGTGTTATTATTTTTACGGTATTGTTAACATGGCGTCAAGGCAAGCAGCTCATGGCCAAACGCCTTTTAGAAATCATACCCTTGAACACCAACACGGTAAATGTGCGTAATGATCTGGTCTTACAAGTGCCAGGCACTGCGGTTTTTATGACCAGCGACAGTGGCTCGATTCCCATCGCCTTTTTGCACAATGTAGAACACAATAAAGTGTTGCATGAACGTGTGGTCTTTCTTACTTTACATACTGAAGATGAACCTTATGTTATGGATGCCGAGCGCATTGTGATTCAAGATTTAGGCGCCCAATTTTTTCGTGTGCTTGTTCACTATGGCTTTATGGAAGATCCTGATGTTCCAACCGCTTTGGCTTTATGTACCTCCCACGGTTTAACGTTTGATTTAGGACAGACTTCTTTCTTCTTAAGCCGCGAGATTGCTATTCCTACTGTGCGCCCTGGTATGGCTTTATGGCGCGAGCATTTCTTTAGCTGGATGGGGCGTAATGCGGCCAGCCCTATGGAATATTTTAACCTTCCGGCGCATCGGGTGGTGGATTTGGGCTGTCATCTCGAAATTTAGAAAGTGTTTGCTATGTCGTAGTTTTTAGCTAAATACATTCGAAATGCGACTAACCCAAATACTATGAGCTTACGCTACCAGATCAACCTCAGAATTTTGCTGTCATCGCTGTGTATTTTGTTTTTGGGTGGCGCAATCGCCGTGTGGCAGGCGAGGCAGTCTGTTAATAAAGAAGTTGAATCATCGATTAATTTGGCTGCGCAACTCATTTCTATTGCTTTCGCTCAAAACTCGCCTGCGGCTTATCACTCTGGCGATTGGCTGCCCCAATTGAATATACTCAAAGAAACACGACATTTGAGCATTCAGCTTCAGGAGTCTGGTGGCAAAATTACCCGCTTTAGCGCTAAGAAACAGCCTATCTACTCAGATGACTCCCCGCCACAATGGTATATTCAGCTGGTTGAAAGCAAGCACCCGAAATCAGAACGCCCACTTATTGCGGCTAATGGCCAACAATTAACATTGGTTATTTTGGCTAACCCGCTGGATGAAATTACCGAGGCTTGGCAAGAAAGCCTGGCGTTTTTTAACTCTGTTTTATTATTGATGCTGTTTACCTTCTTAACGGTCAATCTGGTTTTTAACAAAGCATTACAATCCATAGCCACGATTGTTAATGCGCTAAAAACTATTGAAACTGAGGATTATCAACATAAACTACCGGATTTTTCCATCCAGGAATACGACCGTATCGCCAAAGCCATTAATCATTTGGCTGATAAGCTTAAAGCAAGCCAACAAGATAATCGGGCATTAACGCAACATTCGCTGGCTATACAAGAAGACGAACGGCAAAAACTGTCGCAGGAATTACACGACGAACTCAGTCAATCATTAACCGCAATTAAAGTGATGGCGGTAACCTGCGCCCGTCCAAAAGCAGATATTAAAAACACTTCCGATACTATCGTTGAAGTCTGCGATCATTTGATTAACGTCGTGCGCTCCATGATGCGCCAATTGCATCCGTTAATACTCACTGAATTAGGCTTAAAAGCCACTATGGAAGACTTGGTGTATCAGTGGTCAGTCAGAAATCCACAATTAAAACTGGTTCTGGACTGTTCGAATGCTGTTGATGAGTTAGAACAGCACATTGCCATCCAACTGTTCCGGGTAGTGCAAGAATGCCTGACCAATATTGTGCGCCATGCTCACGCTACGCAAGCCTATATCACTATGAGCATTAATCCTGCAACCCACACTTTGCACCTACAGGTAAATGATAACGGCAAGGGCTGCGATATCCAACAAATCAATCAAGGCTTCGGGCTATTGAGCATGAAAGAGAGAATAAAAAGTTTAGGCGGTGAGTTAAACTTTCAAACTGCGCCACAACAAGGCTTGTGTATGGTTGCAATTATTCCGCTATTATGAAAACACCAATCAAAGTTATTTTGGTAGATGATCATGCCATTGTGCGAGCCGGTTTTCGTATGTTGTTGTCTACTGAAGACAGTATTGACGTGGTGGCAGAAGCCGAACGCGGCGAAGAAGCTTGGCAATTGTATTTAAAACATCGTCCGGATGTGCTGATAATGGATTTATCTATGCCCGGCATTGGTGGACTTGAAACTATTCGGCGAATTTGCAATAAAGACAGCGATGCCAAAATTTTGGCGTTTAGTGTGCATGATGAAATGGTCTATGTGAATAGAGCGTTGGATGCTGGAGCCAAAGGTTATATCAGTAAAAACAGTGCACCGTCTTCTTTGATAGAAGCCATACAAGCCATCGCAGCAGGTAACGATTATATTGAACCGGTATTCTTGAAAAACAGTATCGATCAAATCCCCGAAACTGATTACAAGGCTATTATTGAATCACTTTCACCCAGAGAGTTTGATGTATTTTTATTGTTGGCTAAAGGTTTGACTGCGCATAAAATTTCAGAAGACCTGTGTTTGGGCTATAAAACTGTGGCTAATTACGGTACGCAAATCCGCAGTAAGTTAAAAGTTTCTTCTGTGGCTGAATTGGTGCATATTGCGTTGGTTTCTGGGGTTATAAAAAGTTGATTTTTGTCGCTAAAAATATAAGATTTAATTAATGATCTCACCTGAAACAAGACAGAACGTAGAAGGTGTATGCTACGTTCTGTCTCGCTGCATGGACTGCCTATGGATTTTTAGGTAATAATGTCAGCGCCAGCTCTGCCGGTGCGTTTTTTGACTTCACAAAACCGTTCTGCTAATTCAGCCAATTCAGTCAAAGCCACTTGAGCATCCTGATTATGTTTAGTTGCGTCGGGTTCAAACTTTTCCAGATAGATTCTTAAGGTAGCTCCCACGGTACCGGTGCCGGAAAGCCGGTAGACAATACGCGAACCGTTGTCGAAACCAATGCGAATCCCCTGATTTTTGCTAACGCTGTTATCTACCGAATCTTCATAACTAAATTCGTCCGCATATTTAACCGTGTAATCACCAAATGATTGCCCTGCTAAAGTCGGTAATAGATCTCTAAGATGAGTAATCAGATCATTGGCAATGGTTAAATCTACCGCTTCATAATCATGGCGACAATAAATATTTCTGCCGAAAGTACGCCAATGTTCATGCACAATATCTTCAACTGACTGCTGTTTGACAGCAATCAAATTCAGCCAGAATAATACCGCCCACAAGCCGTCTTTTTCACGGATATGATTGGAACCGGTGCCAAAACTTTCTTCACCGCAGAGCGTTATTTTGCCCGCATCCAATAAATTGCCGAAAAACTTCCAGCCCGTAGGCGTTTCAAAGCATGGAATATTTAACTGCGCTGCCACTCTATCTACCGCTTGGCTGGTCGGCATAGAACGGGCAACACCGCTCAGCCCTTGCGCGTAAGCCGGAATTAAATGCGCATTGGCCGTCATAATGGCAAGGCTGTCGCTGGGGGTGACAAAAATATTGTCGCCGGTAATCATATTACGGTCACCGTCACCATCGGAGGCCGCGCCAAAAGTAGGTGCAGCAGCGCTGAACATGATTTCGGCCAGTTCTTTTGCATGGGCAAGGTTGGGGTCAGGATGGTGACCGCCAAAATCTTCTAAAGGTATGGCATTTATTAGTGAATCGGAGCTTGCACCTAGCATTTCAACCAGTATTCTTGTCGCGTAAGGCCCTGTAATAGCGTGCATGGCATCAAAAAGCAGGGTGATTTTGCCTGAACCGATGGTTTGTTTTAACAGATCAAAATCAAAAATTGATGCCATTAGCTCAGCATAATCGGTAACGGGATCAATAATATTAATAATGACACCGTTGGAATTTTGGCTACCAAGACTGTCTAAGTCTATATCGTTCATCTCTAATATTTTATAGCTATCAATGGATTGACTTCTTTTATAAAAGGCATCTGTGTATTTTTCAGTTGCAGGGCCACCATTGCTGACGTTGTATTTAATACCAAAGTCTTCATCAGGCCCACCGGGGTTATGGCTGGCAGAAAGCACTAAGCCGCCATAAGCTTTATTTTTACGGATAATATGTGAGGCTGCGGGGGTAGACAACAGCCCACCTTGGCCTATAATTAGTTCGCCGAAACCGTTGGCTATAGCCATTTTAATAATGATCTGAATTGCCTGACGATTAAAGTAACGACCATCACCGCCCAAGACTAGGGTTTTTCCGGTAATATCTTCCAGAGAATCGAAAATGGATTGGACAAAATTTTCCAAATAACCCGGTTTTTGGAATATCTTGACTTTTTTTCGTAGTCCTGAAGTACCTGGATTTTGGTCAGTATAGGGTTGAGTTGTAATTGTCTTTAATTGCATACTTTGTCCTTGTTGTGGTGATAAATATGGTGAATAAGTTACACCAAAACCTCTAATGATTGTATAGGATTTATGTTACGCATTTTTTTGTTGTTATTTTGTGTGTTTTCTTCTTTTAATAGTTTTGCAAATAAAGATGAAGATGAAGAGGCAGATATTTGGTTGTTAGTAGATACGGCTGCCAGAAAGATTGAAATAAAAGAGGGACAACGTACTGTCGAAACATTGGACAAAATTGCGATTGGTCGGGGCGGTGCGGGGTTTAAAGATCATCGTGGCGATGACATTACGCCTATGGGAACTTATAAGATAGGCTGGATCGGTGAAAAAAGTGCGTTTCGGCGTTTTTTTGGCTTGACCTATCCGTCAGTTGAAGATGCCCAAAAAGCCTTGCGCAAGGGCATGATTAACCAATTTACCTATAACCGCATTTCTGATGCACATCGCTATGAAGGCATACCGCCGCAAAATACCCCTTTAGGGGGGCAAATTGGTATTCATGGCCTTGGAACCGCCGATCCTAAGGTTCATGAAATATTTGATTGGACACACGGTTGTATTGCTTTAACTAACGCACAAATTGATAAATTATATGAATGGATAGAGCCAGGTACGGTAGTAAAGATAAAATAAAGCTGGAAAATATGAAAAACAGTGCTAGAATTATAACAGTATTGCTTTTTTATAATAAACATCAGAAATAAGGAAAAAACATGAAAAAATTAGTAAAATTATCTATGATTGCTTTGGCTTCTAGCTTAGTCGTTGGTTGTGCCACTAACTCAGATATCGAAAATTTGCAATCACAAATTGACGGCTTGAAAACTTCTGTAACTCAAGCATCTTCTGACGCTGCTAGCGCACAAGCTGCTGCTTCTGAAGCAAAAGACGCTGCTAACCGTGCTGCCTCAGCTTCTGAAGAAGCTAACCGCAAATTGGACAAAATGTTCGAACACACAATGCGTAAATAATACATATTTTTTGTTCGTAGCACTAAAAAAGCCCGGTAGCTTTATTGCTCCGGGCTTTTTTTATGTGCACTTATTTATAAACTAGCTTGTAGGCTATCAGTTATTTGCTGGTGCCTTGGAATCTTTAGCTTCAGGTTCATTAGTACCTGATACGCTTTCAACAGCTTTATTAACAGCATTTTTGGTATCTTCAACCATCGTTTTTACGCCTTCAACGGCATCTTTGGGTAAGCCCACAATACCTGCATTGGTTGTCGCAGTTTTTTCTTTAGCATTACTGGGATTTTTATTGGCAGCATCGCTTTGAGCGTTGTCAGCAGGCGCTTCTTTTTCGGCAATTTTTTGCGCTGAATTAGAGGTTATTGCCGGTGCTGAGTCTTTATCTACTTTTTTAACCATTGTGTCGGAAGATTTTGAACTATTGCCCGATTTATCCTCCGATACTTTGTCGGTAACAGCATCAACTGCCTGTGTTACGGCATTTTTTGTATCTTCAGCCATTGTTTTTGCACCTTCAACGACACCTTTGGGTAAACCTACAATACCGGCACTTGAGGTTGTGGGATTTTCTTCAGCATTACTGGGATTTTTATTAGCAGCATCAGTTTGAGCATTGTCCGCAGGTGCTTCTTTTTCGGCAGCAGTTTGTGCAGAGGCAGCGTTTTTGTCTGTTTGGCCGGAAGTTGAATCATTGCCTGGAGCCTTATTGGTGTCAATTTTGTCATTTGATGCCTTACCCGTAACAGAGTCTACGGCTTTGTTCACTACATCTTTGGTGTCTTCAATAATATTTTTCACCCCTTCTACGGTATCTTTAGGCATGCCTACAATACCGGCACTGGTTGGATCAGATTTTTTGCTCGTAGTGGACTTTATAGTATGGTCGGGAGTTTTGGGTTTATAAGCAGTCTGTTTGTTAAACGATTTAGCAAATTCATCTGCTTCTTTTTGAGCCGATTTAATGGTGCCGACAGAAGTGCTTTTGCTGTCATTATTACAGGCTGTCATTGAAGCCAGAGTAATAAAAATGCTCATTAGGGGTAATATCTTCATATCAAAACCTCGCGTTTTGTAGTAAATAACATGGATTAAAATTTCAATAGACTAAAAGTGATAACGCTACTAACTTCTGTAAAAATGTTTGGATTTGGTTTCTATAAGATTTTAAATCTGCCATAATCAAAAAAAGAGTTAATACTTTTTAGCATTCGTTGAAAAATATACCTGCGACATACTCTAGGGTCTGTACGTCATCTAACATAGGGTTGCTTTTTTGGGCTACCAATGCTTTCTAAGCAATAATTTAGTAGGGCTGATAGTTCAGAAGTGATAACTAGTGAGGGGGCTATTTAAATTATTAAAATGTGCTGTTTTTTGTGACACTTCAGACTCAAAAAAAAAATTATTTTATTTGATTTAAATTAAGTCGTGTTTGTTGATAGACGTAAAGTCGAAAAAGTAGTATTCTGATCACGCTCGACTACAGACTAAAGACTGTTAAAATTTTGGCCTGTTTTTCTTTTACTATGCTTCACAAGGAAATTTATGAAAAAAATATTGGCAACGTTGGCTATTTCTTTATTCACTTTAACTGCTTTTGCAGCGGGTAGCCCGTTGAATGAAGATTTCACAGAACTTCTTAGCATCTCCGATAAAATACTTGAAGCTGCTAAAAGTAGTGATGGCGCTACAGTTACTTCTTTAGCTGAACAAGGTGTTTTAGTTGCTAAAGACCAAGGCATGAAAGGTCAATCACCTGGTTTGCAAAGAGTTGCTGAAAGAATGAAAGCAGCTAAAAAAGCTGGCAAAAAAGGTGACTTTGAAAAAGCCACTACAGTTATGAATGAAGCGATCGCAGAAATGAAAAAAGTCAAACCAGCACCACATTTTGGTGGCGGTTCTGAATCAACATCTTATGGAATTTTAGAGAAATAACTCTTAAAGCTTCAGTGTTGTTATAAAGATGAAAGCGGGACAGTGTCCCGCTTTTTTTATGCCTGTGTTTTTTGGTTTAACGCGATTTTTTCACTGTACAATCCAGTTTTAGTGAGGAGAAAAATGTATATTTCACATTTTGAAAATCATTATACAACCCGTATTGGCTGGTTACGTGCTGCAGTACTGGGAGCCAATGACGGTATTGTGTCTATGGCGAGTTTGGTATTGGGTATTGCTGCGGCCAACGTGGGAAGAGATCAAATTCTTCTGACTGGCGTTGCAGGGCTTGTTGCCGGTGCTATGTCTATGGCGGCGGGAGAATATGTTTCGGTCAGCTCGCAAGCGGATGTTGAAAGCGCTGAGCTTATCCGTGAGCGCTACGAATTGGATAACTCTTGGGATTATGAACGCGCTGAATTAACCGAGTTATATATAGAACGCGGCCTTGAGCCGGAATTGGCTCAACAAGTTGCTGACAAACTTATGGCGCATGATGCGCTGGCCGCTCATGCACGTGATGAATTAGGATTGTCGGGGATTCATCAAGCCAAGCCGATTCAAGCGGCTTTTGTGTCTGCAACTACGTTCGCTGCAGGCGCAGCGCTGCCTTTAGGGTTAATGTTACTTATTCCACCCGCAATGATTGTTGCCGGTGTGGCGACAGGTTCTCTTGTTTGTTTGGCTTTTCTCGGTGCATTAGCTGCGCGTGCAGGGGGTGCCAAGGTTTTTATCGGTGCAGGTCGCGTTACCTTGTGGGGTGCGGTTGCCATGATGGCAACGGCAGCAGTGGGTCATTTTTTTGGTGTTGTGGCTTAAATCAACTCGTAAAAATTAAGTCCTCACTTTCTCTTTCTTCAAAATAGCTGCATGGTGAGCGAGGTTGAAGTCTGTCATACCGGTTGTTCGTTAACTCCGCTCAGTAAACGGTGGATCAAAATGTTGGCTTGAAGACGAGACGCTAATCTTTGGTGCTAGATTAAATTTCGTTTTTTTAAAGTCACTTTATTTTTATTTGCCCTAAATAACCTTAAATTGTGACTGAAGTCACATTTTTTTTAAAAATATTCTTATTAACGCATAGTTAAATTAGCCTGCTCTATACTTTGAAGCACGGTATGGCCGCTTACAGTGGTCGTTACCCTCTACACAAAATCTCAGCTAATTATAAGGATATCTTTTTATGAAACACCCTAAATTATTACCCCTAACTGCCGCCATGGCTCTATTAATGGCTTCTGTAGTCCCTTTGCCAGGATTGAGTAGTGTTGCGTTTGCGGCCAGCAATAATATAGATCAAGATAGTGATAATGATGGCATTAAAAATAAAGCCGATTTGGACGATGATAACGATGGCATTGTTGATAAAAAGGATTTTGATGATGATAACGATGGCATCCCCGATAGCAAAGATTTAGATGACGATAACGATGGTATTTCCGATAAAAACGATACTGTAGACAGTGACGGCGATAACGACGGCATCCCTGATTATAAAGATAAAGATGACGATAATGACGGTATCTTGGATAGTAAAGATAAAGATGACGACCATGACGGCATCGCCGATAAAAAAGATAACGACGATAATGATGATGACAATGACGGCATTGAAGATTTTCTGGATAAGGATAATGACAATGACGGTATTCCCGATGTAAAAGACATCGACGATGATAATGACAGTTTGTCAGATACTACCGAAAAGCTGGACGACACTGATGACGATAACGATGGTGTTGCTGATAATGTCGATAACGATGACGATAATGACGATAATGACGGTGTTGCCGATAAAATCGATACTGATGATGACAACGATGGTATCGTCGATAAAAATGACACGGATGATGATAACGACGGCGTGTTAGATCAAAACGATATCGATGACGATAATGACGGCGTTGCTGATAAAGACGATGAATCGGGTAGCGATGATGATAATGATGGTGTCTTAGATGATGTCGACGTGGATGATGATAACGACGGCATTGATGATATGGAGGATATGGACGATGACAATAATGGCCAAGATGACGGCCAGGATATGGGCGTTTACGATGAAGATGAAGATGGCACCGAAGATAGTCTAGATACCGATGATGACAACGATGGCGTTAGCGATGCAATAGATGTCGATGATGACAATGACGGCGTTACCGATGTTAGCGATATGGATGATGACAATGACGGTGTTTCTGATGATATTGATACCGACAACGATAACGACGGGGTTGCTGATACTGATGAGGATGTTTGTGATGACATTGACAACGACGGTATTCCAGATGACGAAGATGAAGATAATGACAACGACGGCATAATAGATTTTGAAGATGACGACATTGACAACGATGGTTTACATAATGACCATGACCAT
Source organism: Crenothrix sp. (assembly GCF_043729335.1). NCBI lineage: Bacteria > Pseudomonadati > Pseudomonadota > Gammaproteobacteria > Methylococcales > Crenotrichaceae > Crenothrix > Crenothrix sp. The sequence continues at coordinate 20,081 of NZ_JAYTLQ010000019.1, forward strand.
GATCATGGCAATAAAGGCCGCAAAACTCAGGGCAAGTACTTCACTCTGGATGAAAGCTGTGAATACAGCTGATAGCCGCTTTAATGTAATTTAATCACCTAAAACAGGGTGGAGCTCTAAACTCCGCCCTGAATAGTTTCACCCATAGTTTTATCTGTAGTCGTTCAAACCTAATCTGGCCATTGTTGGTTTTTAGACAAGTCGGCCAAATTTTTTCTTGCTGTAGCAATAGCCGCCCTAACCGTATCCGGTGCAGTACCGCCAATATGGCTACGCGCAGCTACCGAGCCTTCCAGTGTTAAATATTCAAAAACATCTTCGCTAATCAATCCCGAAAATTGCTGTAATTCGGTTAATGCCAGTTCAGCTAAATCACGACCTGTCTCTACACCTAAACGCACCGCTAAACCGACCACTTCATGGGCATCTCGAAACGCCATGCCTTTACGTACCAGATAATCCGCCAAATCGGTCGCTGTTGCAAAGCCCCGTTTTGCGGAATTATACATATTGGCTTTTTTGGGGGTGATGTGCGGCATCATATCGGCATACGCCCGCAGGCAGTTGACGATGGTATCCACGGTATCAAACAGCGGTTCTTTATCTTCCTGGTTGTCTTTGTTGTAGGCGAGTGGCTGGCTTTTCATCAGCATTAATAGCGATACCAAATGCCCTGTGACGCGGCCCGATTTGCCGCGCACCAGTTCTGGTACGTCAGGGTTTTTCTTTTGCGGCATGATGGATGAGCCGGTACAAAATGCATCGGGGATATCAATAAAATCAAACTGGGCACTAGACCACAGGATCAGTTCTTCCGAAAACCGCGACAAGTGCATCATGATCAAGCTGGCAGCGGCGGTAAATTCAATGGCAAAATCCCTATCACTGACCGAATCCAGCGAATTGGCCGAAGGCTTACTAAACCCCAGTAATTTTGCGGTCATAAAACGGTCAATCGGGTAGCTGGTGCCCGCCAATGCCGCAGAGCCTAAAGGCATAATATTGATGCGCTTGCAGCAATCTTGCAGGCGTTCATAATCGCGGTTGAGCATTTCAAACCAGGCCATCAGGTGATGTCCAAAAGTAATCGGCTGGGCTACCTGTAAATGGGTAAACCCCGGCATAATGGTGTCGGCGTTTTGCTCGGCCAAGTCTAAAATAGCACTTTGCAGGCGGATGAGCTGAGCGTTAATACAGTTAATTTCGCTGCGCAAATATAAGCGAATATCGGTGGCAACCTGGTCATTACGCGAGCGTCCGGTGTGCAGTTTTTTACCGGCGATGCCTATTAAATCGGTTAAGCGGGCTTCAATGTTCATGTGGACATCTTCCTGCTTGATCGACCAGACAAATTGGCCGCTACTGATTTCCAGTCGGATACGATCCAAGCCTTCTATAATGCTGGCGCATTCCTGCTTAGTGATTATGTTGCAAGCACTGAGCATGGTGGCATGAGCGATAGAACCTTGTATATCTTGCTCTGCCATACGTTTGTCAAAATCGACAGAAGCGGTGAAGACTTCAACAAAGGCATCGGTGGCTTGTGCAAAACGCGCACTGGAAAGTTTATCGGAATTAACGGTGGACATGAGATTTTGGCGTAATGGCTGAAAATGCTTAATTATACAACCAAGCGGTAGTCATCCATTAAAATCAGGGCAAATTGATGTAAATCAAGCCAGATAAATTTTTTCAGGCTAGTCTCGGCGCATAATGGCAATCACGCTAGAAGTGATATTATTCGCTTTTTTCTTACTCAACACGACATCAAATGACAAGCTATGGATAACACTATTGACCGGGTAAAAAATTATTTGCTCAGCTTACAAGATAATATTTGTAATAGCCTAGAAGGTGAAGAGCCCGAAGCACGCTTTATTGAGGACTTATGGCAACGTGCTGAAGGCGGTGGTGGCAGAACGCGTGTTATCAGCAACGGCCAGGTTTTTGAACAGGGCGGGGTTAATTTCTCCCATGTATCGGGTTTTCAATTACCGCCGTCCGCGACGGCCAAACGCCCTGAACTGGCTAACCGGGAATTTGAGGCGATGGGGGTGTCGTTGGTAATGCACCCTAATAACCCTTATGTACCTACTGTACACGCCAATATTAGGTTTCTTATCGCCAAAAAAGCCGGTGAATCGGACATTTGGTGGTTTGGCGGTGGTTTTGATTTAACGCCGTATTACCCGTTTAAAGAAGATGTTATCCATTGGCATCAAACGGCCCTTGCAGCTTGCCAGCCGTTTGGTGACGAAGTTTACCCCACCTATAAAAAATGGTGTGATGAGTATTTTTATTTAAAACACCGTGATGAAACCCGTGGTGCAGGGGGTTTATTCTTTGATGATTTGAATGAATGGGGTTTTGAACCGTGTTTTGCGTTTATGCAAAGTGTGGGTGATCATTTTTTGAAAGCTTATTTACCGATTGTGCAACAACGCAAAAATACGGTTTATGGAGAACGGGAACGTGATTTTCAATTATATCGACGTGGCCGTTATGTGGAGTTTAATCTGGTATTTGATCGGGGCACTTTATTTGGTTTGCAATCGGGGGGTAGGACCGAATCTATTTTAATGTCCATGCCACCTGCGGCTATCTGGCGTTATAACTGGCATCCCGAAACCGGAACGCCAGAAGCAGTGTTGTACGAGGAGTATTTAAAACCCCAAAATTGGTTGGGGATTTAAGCAAGATTACTATAACTTCGGATCGGTAAAAACCTAACGGCTGCGAGAAGCCTGAGGTTTAGCACGTTGTGGTCTTTTAGGGTCATCATATTTATGTGCAGCCGCTCTGGCATTACGATCACTGGGTTTTTTAGTGTGCCGTAAGTCTTTCTTGCCGTTGGGTTTGGCGGGTTGTTTTCTGGGTGCATCAATTACCTTGAGTGATACCGGTTCATAACCTGTATCAACCACACGCGGTATTGTGCGTTTGAGGATTTTTTCGATTTCTACCAGTAAATGCGCCTCATCCGGGCACACCAACGACAAGGCTTCACCTTTAGCGCCCGCGCGTCCTGTGCGGCCTATGCGATGGACATAATCTTCCGGCACCTGCGGCAAATCAAAATTAACGACGTGCGGTAAATCATCGATATCCAAGCCGCGTGCTGCGACATCGGTTGCTACCATTACCGTCGCTTTGCCGGTTTTAAAATACTCCAACGCTTTATTGCGTGCGCCTTGGCTTTTATCGCCGTGTAAGGCCGTACTGCGTATGCCATCTTGAATCAGTTGTTTTTCCAGGCGGTCAGCACCGTGCTTGGTGCGTACAAACACCAATACTTGTTGCCAGTTATTACTGCCTATCAAGTACGATAATAGCGCACGTTTATCCTCACGATTAATACCGTAAACGCGCTCGGAGATATTGTCAGCAGTAGCATTTTGCTTGGCGACTGCAACCTCAACGGGATTGTTAAGTACTGTTGCAGCCAATGTTTTAATGGCATTAGGCACTGTTGCCGAGAATAACAAGCTTTGGCGTTGCTTAGGTAGCGAGCTCATAATCTGACGGATAGACGGTAAAAATCCCATATCCAACATACGATCAGCTTCATCCAATACCAGTATTTCCACTTGGCTTAAATTAACATTTCTTTGCTGGAGATGATCAATTAACCGACCTGGCGTGGCAACAATAATATCGCAGCCTTTACGTAAATTACGGGCCTGCATAATAATGCTAGCGCCGCCGACAATCACTTCGGCGCGTAACGACAGGTTTTTTCCGTAGGTATTAACATTTTCATGTACCTGCGCAGCCAATTCGCGGGTAGGCGTTAAAATAACGGCACGTACTGGCCGTGAGCTATGGTGTACTTTTGTTGAAGCAGTTAAAAGTTGCAGTAACGGTAAGGTAAAGCTGGCGGTTTTGCCGGTACCGGTTTGTGCGCCGGCCAGTACATCGCGGCCTTCCAAAATAAGTGGAATGGTTTGTTGTTGTACGGGAGTGGGCGTGGTGTAGCCTTGTTCGGCGACAGCGGTAAGAAGTTCCTGGATTAAACCCAGTTGTGAAAAAGACATGAAAGAAAACCTTTATGAGCTAAATGAATGAGGAATTGAAATATGTGGCAACGCGGTCTGTGATTAACAGCTCGGTGCTACGCATTCGGTAGGTAGAAAAACGGGAAACAATATTTACTTAGGCAACGCTTTGTCAGGTAAATATTATCCGCCGGTCATATTCATGTGTCGCAATATAACGGGCTGCTCGTGGATATTAAACTCATGTTTTTCGGGTTTAATCCGCATGGCGTCAACAATGGCTTGTTTTAAAGCCATCATGTCATTTGGATGGGTACGCATGACGTGTTTTAAATCAACAGAATGCTCATTGCCCAAGCAAAGTAATAAGCGTCCTTCAACAGTCAATCGTACGCGATTGCAGGTACTGCAAAAGTTAGCACTGTGTGGCGAGATAAAACCGACACGGGTTTGGGTATCAGCCACTTTAAAATAATCCGAAGGCCCGCCGGTTTTTTCAGTCGTGGCGATTAAGGAAAATTTTTCGGTTAAATCAGCCCGGATTAAATCGCTAGGGTAATAGGCTTCAGAGCGGTTGTGCTCATCAATGATACCTAACGGCATTTCCTCTATAAAGCTGATATCAATGCCCTGATCAACGGCAAACTGAACTAGATCGGTGACTTCCATGTGGTTGCGGTTTTTAAGGATGACAGCATTAATTTTTAAACGCTCAAACCCCGCTGTTTTAGCGGCTTGAATACCGCGCAGCACTTGATGCAAATCGCCAGTACGGGTAATCGCTTTAAATTTGTCAGCATCGAGGGTATCCAAGCTGATGTTAATGCGTTTTAATCCTGCTTGTTTTAATGGCTCTGCCATTGTTTCCAACTGGGAGCCATTGGTAGTTATCACCAGCTCATGCAAGCTTTCAATGCTACCCAGCTGTTGCATTAACTCCAGCGCACCCTTTCTGACCAGCGGTTCGCCGCCGGTTATTCTGATTTTTGTTACGCCCAGTTCGGCAAAGGCTTTCGCCAGCGTATAAATTTCTTCTAAGGATAAAATCTGGTTGCGCGGCAGAAATGTCATGTCTTCGGCCATGCAGTACACGCAGCGAAAATCACAACGATCGGTGATGGAAATTCTTAAATAAGTCACAGCCCTACCAAAACGATCAATCAGTTGTGTAGGTTCAGGGAAGCAGGTCATACAGCAGTCAACATAAAAACTAGAGTGGCAATAATAACATACTATGGGTTTAAGCTGATAAATCGCTTAGTAATTGGCATTGATTTAGGCTCCTCAGTCTTAACGGTTATTGTGTTTATTGTCCCCGCCTTTGAAGACAAATCCTTTCCTTTGTAATGCCTAAAATTTTGATACTCCTGTGTGCTGTCTTCGGCTTGCTTGGGCATATTTTGTCATGTGGAGACAATTCTTGTCATAACACAGCTTAGTGTTATTAGGGCTATTTGAAAGATAAAGTAATTTAAAATCAATTTGTTGGCGTTGTTTTTTGCAGTGGCATGGTAAGTGCTTGATCTTTTGAAAGATTCAAAATTCTTTCTGGCTATTTAAATACAAAAGGCATTTTTATGTTAACAAAACATTCGATTACAGTTGTCAAGCTCGCCACTTTACTGTTGTGCAGCCAATCAGCTATGGCTAACAGTTTTAGTTTTACCGGCAATTTTACCTATGACAATGATGTACAGCTTTTTAATTTCTCCCTGGCATCTGATTCAACAGCATTAACGATCCACACGCTCTCTTTACTGGGTGCTACTAACGCAGCAGGAAATCTCATAAGTGGTGGCGGTTTCAATCCCTATTTGGCGATTTTTGATGAGAGCGGTGCATTGATAAAAGACACTTCCGGGAAGAATGAAAGTGAAGAATCCATTATTGCCAATTACGGCACGCTCCTGGCCGGTACTTACACTTTGGCCTTAACCCAATTTGACAATATTGCTGTAGGCACTTATTTGTCCGAAGGGTTTGCTGATGATTATGTTTTGGCTTCATTTGATCCTACTCCCTTTACAACAATGGGTGGTGGCGGCAGTAGCCATTGGGCGGTAGATATTCTTACTGCGGATACTGCTACCAGTGTGCCCGCACCCGAAGCGCTAACTTTAACCTTGCTAGGGTTGATCGGTTATGGCGCAAAGACACGCGTTAAATTCAATATTAAAACAGGCTTATCTGCCTAATTTTTTAAGCCTTATATAATTATAAAACGGTGATTACCATGAACTTTGCCCTAAATCCTCTCCGCCTTGCTATTTTGTTGGCTAGTCTTAGCCCATTGGCCGCACAAGCGGTTATTGCCCCCATTATTGCTGATACTAATATTGCTGCTGCAAATGCAGGTACATTGGTTACTATTAATATTAACGCTACCAACACGGGGTTGATGAATTTTGATTTATCTACCCTGCCAGATGGTATTAAGCCTGAAGATATTGCGAAAGCGACGCTGGTGTTTTATGTAAAAACAGTACCGACTGGCGGCAAACTGCAAGCTAGCCCTATTACTGCGTCATGGACTGAAACGGTTGTTACCTCTGCGAATGCACCGGTATTCCCTTTTAGCTCACTCTCTGCAACCAGCGCTACCATCAGTGCCAATAGCGGCAATAGATATTACGGTCTTGATGTTACCGCAATGGTAGCGGATTGGGTGGGTTTTCCAGCAAATAATCACGGTCTTGCACTGGAGCCAGATAGTATATCGCCGGTATCCCTTACTTTAGATAGCAAAGAATCTCTTCAAACCAGTCATCCTGCGTATATTGAAATTGTTTTGAAAGGGCCATCTGGGGCTGTGGGTGAGACAGGCGCACAAGGTCCTATGGGTCTAACAGGCCCTGCTGGTTCAGCGGGAGCTCAAGGCATACCAGGTGCAGTCGGACTTACTGGTTTAACGGGTGCCCAAGGTATACAGGGTATTATGGGTTTACAGGGACCCATAGGTCTACCGGGTTCAATAGGACTTACTGGTTTAACGGGGCATCAAGGTATACCGGGTATTCAAGGTGAGGTCGGCCCAATAGGTTTGCAGGGGCCAATAGGCCTTACAGGTGATAAAGGCGATAAAGGTGACATAGGCTTGCCGGGCGAACAAGGCTTACCTGGAAAAGATGGTGCAGATGGGCAAGATGGTGCGCAGGGTCCTCAAGGTCCAGCAGGTGCAGATGGACAAGACGGAGCACCAGGTGCCCAAGGTCCAGCAGGTGCAGATGGACAAGACGGTGCGCAGGGTATACCGGGTATTCAAGGTGAGATTGGGCCAATAGGTCTTACTGGCGATAAAGGTGACATAGGATTGACGGGTGAACAAGGCTTACCGGGGACAGATGGTGCCGATGGTCAAGATGGCACAGATGGTGCAGATGGACAAGACGGTGCGCAGGGTCCTCAAGGTCCAGCAGGTGCAGATGGACAAGACGGAGCACCAGGTGCTCAAGGTTTAACAGGGCCGCAAGGTCCAGCGGGGGCAGCCGGTGTTAAAGGTGACACTGGCGCAGTTGGTCCTCAAGGCCTTCAAGGCCTTCAAGGCGTACCAGGCACTGTAGGTTCTTTCCCTGTAGGCACGGCATCCGGTGATATACAGTATTGGAATGGTGCCCAGTGGACAATGCTGCCTAAACCTAGTATTAACGGCAAAACCTTGCATTTTTGCAGTGGCATACCTAGCTGGTCAGCTTGCACTACTTACACTATTGGCAGCACAGGACCTTCAGGCGGTAAAGTCTATTATGTAGATGCTACTGGCGAGCATGGCTTAGAAGCATTCTTGACAGATGATACCGGTGCTACATGGAGCAACGCAATTATTGCAGCAAACGCTCATGGAACAGGTTGGCATTTGCCGACAAAAACCGAGCTGGAATTGCTGTTTGAACAAAAAGCTGCTGTAAGTGTTACGGGAACTAACTATTGGAGTTCTACAGCAGCCAGTGCAGCTAACGCATGGGCTCAAAACATTAACAATGGAACGAGTGCTAGCGGTACTCAGGGTAACTTTGTAAAAACCAGTTCATTTGCAGTACGGGCAGTTAAGGTTTTTTAAACTAAAAAGCTCTAAAATTACTTAGCAAAGAGTTTGATGTATACCTTTTCAAGTTATACGAATAATCTTTATTTGGGATCTCTTTTATTGCATAAACCGTCTAGAGGTGGCTTTAGGCGGTTTTTTGTTTAGGACATAATGGTAAATGAGTTGAGTGTGTAGACTGAAAGAGACGTAACTTTGCTAGCAAGATGAAAATCCAATGCCCAGGTTTAACATCCTGGCTGACTAGCGCATTTAATGCACATACTGGCATGAGGAATGGCTTTTAAACGTTCTTGACTGATGGTTTCACCACACAGTTCACAAATGCCATATTCACCTTTATCAATGCGGGCGAGGGCTTGAGTTATCATTTCTCGTTGTATCCGCGCGGAGTTACCTAAAAAATCCAGCACTTGGTCATTTTCAGTTTGAGTGGCTTGTTCTTCAAAATCTTGTGCCAACGGTTCATCAATATGCTGAACGTCAGCGGTAATTTTGCCTAGTCGATCGTCAAGTTCTTCCAGCATTTCAAATAGTTGCTCACGTACCGAGTCATATTCTTTCATAATAAATCCTCCATAGCCTTCATAGCCTTTTTGTGGGGTACTGGGTGGCAGTGTTTTTAATGCTAACCCGTGTATCGTACACCTACATTAATAAAATGTAATTAAGCCACCGTTAAAATCGGTAAGCTGCCGTTAATTTTATTAATCACAAAAGCTTGTGGAGCAGACATTAAGTAACGTGCACGAAATAAGTTGAACCACATAAAACACCGCTCCCGTTCGTGCTGAGCTTGTCGAAGCATGAACTTGCTCAAGTTATTTCGTGCGCGTTACTAAACTTGTTGGGGCCGTTCAGGGTCCCAAATACATGATGTGCCGTATCGTTGGGGTTTGATGCCTTACCCCAACTGCTAAGACTTATCTTAGCTTAAAGGGATAGCCCGAAAAATGCGTTTCATAATGGCGCGCAATAGGGCAGGGTGGTGGAGTATTGTTTAACAGGCTATCAGCAAATAGCTTGCTGTACCACGGTATGTACAAGCTACCTTTTGCACCAAATCCGTTAAAAATAGCCAATTTTTTATGGTGCGGATGATGGCCGATGAACGGTTGTTTGTCTAGGGTGCATGGCCGAATATGAGCTTGATGGCTAATGAGTGTTGCTGTTGATAGGCTGGGGGAAATCACCTGGAGCTCCTTCAGTAAGCTGTTTTTGCCAGTAACAGTAGGTTGTAAATTGATATGATTTCTATCAAAAGTTGCGCCCACACGAATATGCTGGTTGTTTAAGGGAATCAACCACTGGCCGTAGTTGAGTATTTTATCCGGTAAGAATGTCGGATATTGCAGCGTTAAAATCTCGCCTTTTGCCGGTTGAAAGGGCAACCAAGAAAACCAGGGATTTTGCATAGCGAGATAACCTTCACAAAAAATAATCATTTTTGGGTTTAAATTGTGCCAGCGTAAATCTGGGGTAAGTTGAAGGTCTTGGTAATTAAAGACGGCACCTTGATAAGTGTTATTGGCAATAAAGAAATCTTTGAGGCACTTAAGTAACGGACACGTTAACAGGTAGCCGGTTTGCTTTTGCTCAAGATAACCCAGCGGCGTTTGAAGGTGATCGATAGGGACAATGCCCAGCTTATTGTCGTTAAGATAAGGGTGATAGTCCGCTGTATTACTGCGCTTTAACCCGTAATGGCACTCACTGACATTGCGAAAAATCCGCAGCATGGGCTTTTCTATGTAAAACGGCTGCTGAAAAAAACGGGCCAATTCTGCATAAAGCATTTTTGCGGCGGGTAATAAGGTGTCGATATCGTCGGTTTTTACCATGCGCATACCGGTAATAGGATTAATTAATCCAGCGGCAACTTGCGACGCATTTTCTTTGCCATTATCAGTAATAAGCACTGTGCAGCCACGTTGCATGAGTTCCCATGCCAATAAACTGCCCGCTAAGCCTTGGCCGATAATAAGAAAATCAACGTTCATGATGCGTATGCGCCAGTTTGAAGAAAAAATTTTGCATTGATTTTTGAAGTATTTAGTAAAAGAAGATGCGTGAGCATTAATAACCTGTAAAAAGTAGCCTACGTTAAGATCATCTAAAAGCTTTGCCGGAATTGTGCTTGAGTGATTGATGGTTGCTCATTCGGGTTTATCCATCATAGAATGCGCTCTTCTTCTCTCTTTAAATAGGAATATGCAATGTCAGATACAATTTGGTTTAGAACCGGTGAAGCAACCGTATTTGCAAGTGACGGCCAAGGTACCGATGCTATGCCGGAAATACTGATCGGCAGCGTTAAAGGCCCTGCTGGCCATGCGTTTGCTAACTTAATGGGGCAAACCGAAGGCCATACGCGCATGTTCGCTATTCGTGCATGTAATCAACAAGTTAAACCGGCAACGATCATTGTGCCTAAAGTCACTATGAAATCGAGTGCTTATATCAATTTGTTTGGTGGGCCGGTACAGTCTGCGGTTGCCGATGCTGTATTAGACAGCGTGATTGCCGGTGTTATCCCTGCTGATCAAGCCAATGACTTGTGTATTATTGCCATGCTCTGGATTGCACCTGAATGCGCTACTAATCCGGAATTAGACCGCAAAGACCTGTACCGCACTAATTACGAAGCCATGAAGCTGGCTATTTCTCGCGCCATGAATAATTCGCCTAGTATTGAAGAATTAATAGCTAACCGTACTAAAATTACGCATGAAATGTATGATCCTGAAACTGGCGAGTCTCAGTGGTAATTATTGGGCTAGAGATTTAATCGCTCATGTAAAAGTCAGTGATATAGGTTGATAGGGCGTAATATAACGTATGTGTCCTAATCTACTGCGCTGTAGACGAAGCAAAAAATACAATGAGGCTTGGCAGGTTTTATAAATCTCCCAAGTCTTTGTTGCGTTATAGGGAAAGCCACTAGTCTTTTAAAACATTACAGAAATTTGATATACCTCGCTAGTTTTATATTTTACAATTCGGTTGGGTGTAGGGCGTTTAGCTGTCTTGCAGCTGTGTAACGTAACCACCATAAATACAATAAATTAATAATACGTTTTGGAGGGTAGTATGTTTAAAATTCGTTTGCTAGTTACAGCAATCGCTCTGCTGGGTTCAATTTCCGTTAGTTCTGCATGGGAAGCCTTGCCAACCACTGTTCCAGCTCCGGCTGATAATCCCACCACTGAGGCTAAAGTCACTTTAGGGCAAATGTTGTACCACGATCCAAGGCTGTCTTCTACCGGTACTGTATCGTGTGCATCTTGCCATAACACTATGTTAGGCGGTGAGGATAACAGACCCAATGCTATGGGTGTTAATGGCCAAACGGGTGGACGCAGCGCACCTACCGTATGGAACTCTGCCTTTAATACCGTTCAGTTTTGGGATGGCCGTGCTGCAACTTTAGAGGCGCAAGCCGCAGGCCCCGTTACTAATCCTATCGAAATGGGCATGAAAGACTGGGATGAGGTGGTGGCGCGTTTAGAAAAAATTGAAGGCTATCAAAAAGCTTTTGATGCGGCCTTTGGGACAGCGCCTATCTCTAAAGATAACGCCACCAAAGCCATTGCTGCTTATGAAAGAACTTTAATTACGCCTAACAGTCCTTATGACAAGTTTGTTAACGGCGATAAAGAAGCGTTAAACGTACAACAGATTCGGGGCATGGAAAAAATGGCGGAATTGGGATGTACCAATTGTCATAGCGGTCCTGCGTTTAATGGACCGGGCGTGTTTCAGAAGTTCCCTGCCTTTAAAAATGGTTTTTTTGAAGCGCAACATCATTTCAATAAGGATAAGGGTTTAGCCGAAGTCAGTAAAAAAGTTGAAGATGAACATCTCTGGAAGGTTCCAACCTTACGTAACATTGCACTGACTGCGCCGTATTTCCATAATGGTTCGGTTAAAACCTTGGATACTGCTGTTAAAATTATGGGCAAAACCCAATTGAACAAAGATTTATCGGATACAGAAGTCGCTGATATTGTGGCCTTCTTGAATACCTTGACCGGTGAATTCCCTGTGCAAAAAATGCCGATTTTACCCCAGACAGCAGGCAGTACCTTTAATTAATTATTTTAGGGCTTCCAACTTAAGGCGGGACAGGTGAAGGTGTGCCGTTCGTGGTGAGCTTGTCGAACCATGAGCGGTACACCTCAGGCCCTTCGACAAGGCCGGTGCGCCTTATTGAGTGTCCCGTCTTTCAGCGTTTTCAGTATCGATTAGTTATATTCGAGGGAATACAAACCTAGGTTTGTACTCCACTACTAATAATTAATGTTATTCACCTGATATGAAAACGCTGTATGTGTGTAGCCGTATTTTTAGAGACGCGTTATCGCGTCTCTATTTTTGCTCAGGCTGGTAAATTTTTAACGCGGCCATTCGTGTTTCTATTTTTTTAACCAGGTTTTTATAAACTGGGCTTTGTATGGAACCATAGCGCTTTTTAAACTCCGCTTCGTCCATGTGCTCAGGTAAGTCAGTCGGGTCAGGCATAAAATCACGGTAATCGTTAATTTCCGACATAAATTTTTGAAGCTTGCGGGCACTTTCTGGGGAAGCCGTAGCCATTTCTCCAAACCGCGTTCCGGCTTTATCTGCCGTTAAATCGACAAAACTAAAGCCACTGCCGTCTTTGGCATCACTGAGTTCTTTTTCCTCGCCCACCATTCTGGCTAATTGCCCATTGGCTGATGCGGTAATAGCCGCCGAAGCAATAAAATGCTGTGCCAAATCGATTCTTTTGTATAAAAACGTCGACGTTTGCCTGACGGAGGTGGTATCCAGTATTTGCTTGGGTAAGGTTTGCTGGCCTTCTTTATTCACATAATCATTGATAGTAAAAATAACCTGCTTGTTTTCTTCAATGGCAGTATCCAATGCAGATTTTTGATAGGCAGTTGCAAACAAAGGTTTAAGCAATTCTGCCAGCGACAAACGCCAATTTGGATCATGATGAGCAACAATATCCAGCAGTTGTTGTTGATAGGGATTGATTGCAATGCTGTCTGTGCCATGCGTCAATAAATCACGCGCCTTAACCAGGGTTTCACGATTGGAATGGTAAGTGATCACGATTTTATTGTCCCCTATGTCGACTGCCTGAATAGGATGGGTGGCTAAAATAAAATAGTCTTTTAAAGAGCTGTGTTCAATAACTTTGTTGATAACAAAGGCCGCTAACTTAGAAGGCAGCAACAATTTACCGGCTTTAAATTTGGTGAGACTGGGCAAAGCTGCGTTGTCTTCATTGCCTAAGCGGAAAGTGACATTGAGATATTTGCCAAAAGGATTTTCCGGTAGTGTTGCCGTAACAATAAATTTCAGTTTATTTTCTTTCAGGGAAATATTAACCGCGCTTTTGCTGTAGCGGTTCAATAGATAATTGGCCGCCAGATTTAAATCAGCGCGTGTTAACTCCAGCGTCCCAATTTCGTCGGGTTTGGTTTTAGAGCCTTCGTGCAATATTTTTTGTGCCCTTACCATATCGGCACGGGTCAATGTCCACTTTAAGGCAACATCAGGTGTGTTACCCACTCCAAAAAAAACCAATATCGCACACAATAGCAACAGCGTTGCCATGCCATATAGCAGTAAACGTGATAATGTTTTCATAAACAAGGCTTATGAAAACTCCATTTTGAAGCCAGCCGATTTAAAATAATCAGCTTCCTGAGCAAGATCAGCATGGGTTAAAGGCCGTTGCAATAGATAGTCTTTAGGAAATTGTAGCCGAATTTTATTTTTTACTAAGGCTATTTTAAAATCGGGCAGGCTGTGGTCATAACGATTACGGTGGAGCACAACCGACAACCGTAAAATAACACTCAGATAAATAGCTTGCTCGTCCCATGGCGTAGGTAAATCGCTGAAATTAACCGTGGAAAATTTACGTCGATGCGCTTTAACCACGGCGGCCAGCATTTTTTGATCCTGACTGGAAAAACCAGCTAAATCACCATTTTCAATAATATAAGCACTGTGTTTATGATACTGGCTGTGCGCAATATCCATGCCTATTTCATGCAAGGCCGCCGCCCAATTTAAAAATTGTATGGCAATATTGTTTTTGAAGAGCGGGATATCATTATTGAGCTGCATCACCATGGCGGCAATCGTTTGTTGAATACGCGCCGAATGTTCTCGATCAGTATGATAGCGTTCGGCCAGCGCATAGACTGTGGTCGAGCGGATATCGTCATCATATAAGCGGCCTAGCAAATCCAAAATTAAGCCTTCGCGCAAAGCACCCTCAGAAATAGTCATTTGCTCAATACGCAAACTTTTAAAAGCAGCGTAGACGATTGCCATTCCACCGGCAAACACCGGCAAACGTTCGGCATCTAATTCTGGCAGGTTCAATTCATTGACATGGCTACACTGGTTCATGTAAGCCACCAGTTGATCCAGGCCGTCGCGGGTGATGCCATTATTGCTCCAGTTTTTGGCCTGCAACACTTTGGCAATTGAGCGCAAACTACCCGATGCGCCTATTGCCTGTTGCCAATGTTTACTGTGGTAATCTTTTTCAAAAGGCTCCAGACGTTGCTCGGCAAACAGTGTTGCCTGGGTAAATGCACTTTTGGACAATCGACCCTCCTTGAAAAACTGATTGCTCATTGAGACGCAGCCCATATTTAAGCTTTCTTTTTTTAGCGGCGTATTACCAGAACCGATGATACATTCAGTGCTGCCACCGCCAATGTCCATCACAAAACGCTTGTCACCATTACCGCCCAGACTGTATGCCACGCCCATGTATATCAGCCGCGCCTCTTCAATGCCGGAAATAATATGGATGGGATGGCTTAAGGCTTGTTCGGCTTTAAGTAAAAATTGTGGTGCATTTTTTGCCATACGCAGGGTATTAGTGCCCACGACTCGCACATTGCCATGTGGAAAATCGCGGATACGTTGCCCAAAACGTTCCAGACACTCCAAAGCCCTTTCCTGCGTTTTAGTATCCAGCACGTTTTTTTTATCTAATCCGGACGCTAAACGTACCATCTCTTTCAGGCGATCAATAATTTGTAGGCTGCCGTTGTTGTAGCTGCATACAATCATGTGAAAGCTATTAGAACCCAGATCAACAGCGGCAACAATTTCAGGGGTTTTTTTTGACACGACATATCCGGTTTTTAACTACAAAATTTAGTAGTTTCTGCTAGAATCGACGGCTTTAACTGCCGTCTTAAATGAAGCCACTGTTTGAGACGGGTATTAATTTAACTTATTTAAGAGATTCCGTTAAGTAATAGTTTTAATATGCATGCATTGTCCCTACGTAATCTCAAAAAAACTTATAACAATGGCTTTGAAGCGCTCAAGGGCATCGATCTTGACGTGGAAGCCGGCGATTTTTTCGCTCTGCTCGGTCCCAATGGTGCCGGGAAGTCCAGTGCGATTGGCATTATCAGCTCTTTAGTGAATCCTACCAGTGGGTCAGTCAGTGTATTTGGGCATGATTTAAAAACCGAACGCGAAAAAGCTAAAAGCTGTATTGGTTTGGTGCCACAGGAAATCAACTTTAATCAATTTGATACGGTAAAAGCCATTGTTTTCAATCAGGCGGGTTATTACGGCATGTCGCGTAAACTTGCCTTGCAGCGCACTGAATACTGTCTTAAGCAAATGGATTTATGGGACAAGCGTGACAGTGTTTCCAGAAGGCTTTCCGGCGGCATGAAACGCCGAGTGATGATTGCCCGTGCCATGGTGCATGATCCTAAGTTGCTGATTCTTGATGAGCCTACCGCGGGCGTAGATATAGAAATCCGCCGTGCTATGTGGAAGCTGATGAAGGAAGTCAATGACCAAGGCACCACCATTATTTTAACCACGCATTATTTGGAAGAAGCCGAAAGCCTGTGCCGCAATATTGCTATTATTGATCAAGGCAAAATCGTGGAAAATACGGATATGGCCAGTTTATTGGCGCGGTTAAACCTGGATCATTTTGTACTGGATTTGGCTGAAGCTGTCACCACGATCCCACATTTAGACGGCTATCATATTGAGCAAATTAGCGGTAAAGTGCTTAACGTCGCGGTGCCGAAAGCCGCCGGTCTTAATCAGTTATTTACCCAGCTCAGCGCCCAGAATATTAAAGTTATCAGCATGAAAAATAAAACCAATCGGTTAGAACAGTTATTTATGGACTTAATTGACTCCAAACCCGTACGCGCTAGCTTATGAATCATCTGATTGCTTTTAAAACCATCGTTAGAAAAGAAATTTACCGGTTTCTACGCATCTGGCCGCAGACGTTACTGCCTCCTGCTATTACCACTGCCTTATATTTTTTGATTTTTGGCAAATTAATGGGCGATCGAATCGGCACTATTCATGGCGCAAGCTATATGGATTACATTGTGCCGGGCGTTATTTTAATGTCGGTCATCAGTAATGCGTATTCCAACGTGGTATCGTCTTTTTATTCCACCAAATTCCAGCGCAATATTGAAGAATTATTGGTAGCCCCCGTGCCCAACTGGGTTATTTTAGGGGGTTATATCAGTGGCGGAATTGCCAGAGGTTTGCTGGTAGGCGTAGCCGTCGCGTTAATATCACAGATATTTACCGATATTCCCGTTAACAATGTTATTATTGCCCTATCCAGTGCGGTATTAACCGCCACAGTGTTTGCTCTGGCCGGTTTTATCAATGCTACGCTGGCAGAAAGCTTTGATGATATATCGATCATTCCCAATTTTGTGTTAACACCACTCAGTTATTTAGGGGGCGTGTTTTATTCTGTCGATATGCTGCCGGGTATCTGGCAAAAAATATCGCTTGGCAACCCTATATTGTACATGATCAATAGTTTTCGTTATGGTTTGATAGGTATCAGCGATATTGACATACGCGTGGCGTTTGCCATGACCGGCGGTTTTATTGTCGTTTTAACCAGTATCAGTTTAATTTTATTGCACAAAGGTATTGGCATTAAAAACTAACGCTCGTTAGACCATGAAATACGAGGGATTCAGAATGAACGTATGCTTATCAACGAGTGTCGGACTTATTGGCACAGGTGTTTTTCAATGTATTTGTTCAGCCCCCCCTTTTTCAAAGAGGGAAGTGAATACTTACTTTTCAATTAACGGCTGGATAGTTACTTCCGATGAAAATAAAATCTAGGTTATGCGTGCCTCATTACAAAATTAACCCATTGAATTCCTTCTTAATCTAAACAAGACAATACTTATGCAAATTATCGCTAATTGTTACCCTTATTTCTTACTCTGTTCTATCAATGCCCCCAAAATCTAAAAAAGAGCTCGATTTTACATCAGCTAAAGATCCATACGCTCAGCGCGAAGCTGAAAAATACGAACAACCGATTCCGAGTCGGGAACTGATCCTGCAACTCATTGAACACCGCAGCAAACCGCTGTCGCGCACCGAAATTTCTGAAGCTTTTTCCCTCACCGATGAAGATCAGCTTGAAGCCCTGCGCCGCCGACTGCGTGCTATGGAGCGCGACGGCCAATTATTGTTCAATCGCGGTCAAAAATACTGCCAAGTCAACAATAAAGATTTAATTGTCGGTCGTGTTATCGGCCATATTGATGGCTTTGGTTTTATTAAACCTGATGACGGTTCGGATGATTTGTTTTTATCGCCACGAGAAATGGATCCATTGCTGCACAACGATCGCGCCATGGTGCGTATTGTTGGCATCGACAAAAAAGGCCGTCGTGAAGCCGCCGTGGTAGAAATTCTAGAGCGTAACACCCATTTCGTGGTCGGCAGACTGTATCAGGAAAACGGTTTTACTTACGTTGTGCCCGACAAGAAAAACATCGCACAAACCATTTTGCTGCAAAAAGATGGTATCGCTGGCGCTAAACAAGGCCAAATCGTTGTCGCCGAAATTATTGAACAACCCACTAAACAACGCCAGCCTATAGGCCGTATTACCGAAATATTAGGCGATCATCTTGCCCCCGGTATGGAAATTGAAATGGCGTTGCGTTCGCATGACTTGCCACATGTCTGGCCGGATGCGTTGTTAGAAGAAATCAAACCACTCACTGCAGAAGTGCCCGAATCAGCCAAGGAAAACCGTACCGATTTACGCAAAATTCCTTTGGTGACGATTGATGGTGAAGATGCGCGGGATTTTGACGATGCCGTGTATTGTAAGAAAACCCCGAAAGGCTGGAAATTGCTGGTTGCTATTGCCGATGTGTCCCATTACGTGCAAATTGGCAGCGAATTAGATAAGGAAGCCCATAACCGCAGCACCTCAGTGTATTTTCCTGAGCAAGTTATCCCGATGTTGCCGGAAATTTTATCTAATGGTTTATGCTCACTCAATCCGCATGTTGATCGTTTGTGCATGGTGTGTGAACTGTTGTTTGATGAGCTGGGCGAGGTCATTTCCTCACGGTTTTTTGATGCAGTCATGCAATCGCATGCCCGTTTAACTTACACAGATGTCGCTAAAATTCTAGTGGATGGCGATAAAGAACTCATTAAAAACTATCAACCCTTGCTGCCGCATTTGCGTGAATTATACGCATTGTACAAAGTGTTGCGTGTCAGCCGCGAACAACGCGGCGCAATGGATTTTGATACCCAGGAAACCAAAATTGTCTTTGGTGCTGATCGCAAAATTGAAAAAATAGTCCCCACTGTTCGCAATGATGCCCACAAGCTGATTGAAGAATTCATGATTGCCGCCAATGCAGCGACTGCCCGTTACTTAAGCAAGAAAAAGCTGCCTAATCTGCGCCGTATCCATGAAGGCCCTACCGTTGATAAAATTTTAAATTTAAGAACTTTTCTAGGTGAATTAGGCTTAACAATGGGCGGTGGTGCCAATCCTACACCGCTGGATTACATGCACCTGGTGGATAGCATCAAAGGCCGCGCCGATGCGCATTTAATCCAGACGGTATTGTTGCGGTCTATGTCGCAGGCAGTTTATAGCCCAGAGTTGAAAGGTCATTTTGGTCTGGCGCTGGAAGCTTATGCGCATTTTACCTCGCCTATCCGCCGCTATCCCGATTTACTGACTCATCGCGCCATACGCCATACCTTACAGGGAAAAACCGCTGACAGCTTCGCTTATGGTGTGCCTGATATGGTGATGTTAGGTGAACATTGTTCCACCAATGAGCGCCGTGCCGATGATGCTACCCGCGATGTTATCAGCTGGCTGAAATGCGAGTATATGATGGACAAAATCGGCGAAGAGTTTCCAGGGATTATTTCTGCGGTTACCTCGTTCGGCTTTTTTGTTGAGTTGGCCGATATTTATGTGGAAGGCTTGATACATATCAGCAATTTAGGGCAGGATTATTTTCATTTTGACCCGACTAGCCATAGCTTAATAGGCGAGCGCAGCAACACCCGTTTTCGTTTAGGTGATAGCGTAAAAGTTAAAGTGGTGCAGGTTAATCTGGATGAGAAGAAGATTGATTTTGAGTTGGTACAAAAAATGGGTTCTGCTAAAAAAGCCAAACCCACTAAGCCTTCTATAAAGCCTGCCAAAAAGCGCCGCAAGAAACAACACGACTGAACCCGATGAAACTAAGCAAACTCTACGGCTTACATTCTGTGCAAGCCGCACTCGATTACTCCCCGAAAAAAATTGGTAAAGCCTGGATAGACGAGCAGCGCCAAGACAAACGCCTAACACAAGCGCTTGAGGCTTTGCTTGATCTTGGCATTGAGCCGGAAAAAGTTGACCGCAAAAAACTGGATAAATTAGCCGATAGCCACAACCATCAAGGCATCGTCATTGAAGTTGAATTGCCTGCTGAATTATCCGAGAACGAACTCAAAACCGCCGTCGAATACCTGACGACACCGGCATTGTTTTTGGTATTGGACAACGTACAAGATCCGCATAATCTCGGCGCGTGTCTGCGCAGTGCTGATGCGACCGGCGTACACGGCATTATCATTACTAAAGACAACGCTACCGGCATTACCCCAACAGTGTGTAAAGTGGCTAGTGGTGCTGCTGAAACCGTCCCTGTCTACCAAGTCACCAACTTGGCCAGAACTTTACGTTGGCTAAAAGATAACGGCTTGTGGATTATGGGTGCGGCCGGTGAGGCCACACAAACCGCGCATCAAACTGATTTTACCGTGCCAATGGCGCTGGTGTTGGGTGCAGAAGGCAAAGGATTACGGCGTTTAACCAAAGAGCAGTGCGATATACTGGTAAAGTTACCAATGCTAGGGCAAGTAGAAAGCCTTAACTTATCGGTCGCTACCGGCGTGTTACTGTATGAAACCATACGCCAAAGGCAGCTCTCTGTTAAATAATGGCACAGCAACCAACATCTGTTCTTGAGGGCATCAACCTAAGCTGTATCCGTGATGATCGCGTCCTGTTTGAAAACCTCAATTTCCGCTTACCTGCTGGCCAGACTTTATTGTTAGAAGGCAAAAATGGCAGCGGCAAAACCTCGCTGTTACGGATATTGTGCGGCTTTCGCGAAGCCGATACCGGCCAAATCCATTGGTGTGGCGAAATAATTGATGACAGCCCATATTATGCCGATATGGCTTATGTGGGTCATCTGGATGGTGTTAAGAAAGAATTAACGGTACTGGAAAATTTGAAAGTATCGTTGGCCTTAGCTAAGCCTGGTGCTTATAGCATTCAACACGCTTTGGCCAAAGTCCAATTGTCAGCTTACGACGATGCCTTGGTACAAACCTTATCGGCCGGCCAAAAACGCCGCTTATCGTTGGCGCGGCTATTGATTACCCGTAACATATTATGGATACTCGATGAACCGTTCACCTCGCTCGATAAGCAAGGCATTGCTCTCATTGAAGTCCTTATGACCGAACATTGTGCCAGCGGTGGCATGATTGTGCTTACCTCACACCATGACATCGCATTGCCAGATGTCAGCGTCCAGCGTATTCACTTATCCTGATGTCTTTATCACACGCTTTTTTGGCTATCGTTCGCAGAGATTTGGTACTGGCTTTACGTCGCCGCTCGGAAGTGGCTAACCCTATTTTCTTTTTTATTTTAGTGATTACTCTGTTTCCGTTAGGAATAGGCGCAAAACCTAATATATTGCAGGCGATTGCCCCCGGCATCATCTGGGTTTCGGCATTACTGGCGACTATGTTGTCCTTGGACAGCTTGTTTCGCTCGGATTTTGACGACGGCTCACTGGAACAAATTATTTTAAGCCCACAACCCACTTCCATATTGGTGTTGGCCAAAGTCACCGCACATTGGTTGGTGACAGGATTGCCGTTACTCATCGTTGCGCCATTGCTGGCAGTTTTTTTAGGCATGCCCAACCAGGCCTTGCCCGCGTTATTAATCACCTTATTACTGGGTACGCCAATATTGAGCTTAATCGGCGCAATTGGCGTTGCCTTAACTATTGGTTTGCGGCGCGGTGGTATGATTTTATCGTTACTGGTGTTACCGCTGTACGTGCCGGTGTTAATTTTTGCCAGTAACGCGGTAGAAATTGCCAGTAGCGGCTTGGCCGTTAACGCTCAAATCAATATCTTGATTTCAATGCTAGTGATGGCTTTGGTTTTAGCGCCTTGGCCCACTGCTGCGGCTTTAAAAATGAGCATGAGTTAACATTTTTAATAGGCATGGCATTGGTTTTTATTCAAGTTCCACTTCCAATTTAATACCCAGCGCCATCCTCTACTAAGACTTGGCTTCTAGGCTAAAGCGTGGATTCATTATATTTTGGTATTTCTTTTTTTGTTCGGCTGTTAAAACCGCATCAATACGCGCACGCTTTTTTTTATCAATGTCTATTATTTTTTTCCTCAGCACTTGGGCTTTATCACGGGTTTGGATAAATACTTCATTAAGCTCTTGGGCTTGCCGTTCACTAAGATTTAACTGGGCTTTTAAGACCGCTACATTCGGATCTGTAGCGCCAGCCAACGATACTTTGTCAATGAATAGCCCCATAAATATCCAAAGACCTGATAATAATGTTTTCATGGCACACCTCGCATTTCCTGCTGGTTAAGTTATCTATTTTATATACACAGTTCAGATCGAAAAACCCCGCCCTAGTTCCATTAGGACGGGTAATAGGTTAACACCACTCTTAAGGGGTTACTTTTCTAATGGTTAAGGTACCGCTTTGTTCGAAAGAACTGGCATCGTTACTGCCGGTCATGTCAATTTTGATCTTACAAACACCGTTGCCTTTGGCTGAAAACAAACGATCTTTCCAAAACACGGTGGTTCCATTTGAGCCGTCAGAACGAGTGGCTTTTGAACGTTGCCACCATTTGTCCTGTGGAACAAATTCTTTGCTAACAGACTGCAAGCCCCAATCGTAGATAACGGGTACTTGTGGATCATAGCAACCAGAAGTACATGCGAGTTTGCCTTCATCAGGAATAACCCCAGTAGGCAGCACTTTATAGAAATCTTTTATAACGCTGCCGGTAAGGTGATCGATAGCATAGTTAACATTCCCCACCCAAAACTCAGCCGACATAGTCATCATTTGTCCTGTTTTGCTGTAGTAAGCAGTGCCGTCATAGTAAGGAAGTTTGATACCATTTAAAACATTAGGTGGGCCTCCGGTTATACGAAATTTTTTCCCGCCTAAATAAGACGGTGCAGTCATAGCTTGTTCGCTCACATTAAGGCGGAACTGTTGCACCCCATTGGAGCCGACTTTAACAAAACCAGTGCCATCCTCATCCGCAAAGGCATGGATATTCCATGTTTTGTTAGCTGCGGCTGAACATCCACCTTGATAGATAACAGCCTCAGCCTCTTGCATTGCCCCTTCGAGCGCTGCAAAGGCGGCCTTTTCGCTTTTAAATAAGTTCGGCGCCAGATAGGGTGCTTTTAAAGGCCCAGAACCGTAAGGCACTGGAGGGGGAGGGGGGTAAACGCCGCCATAAGCACTAACAGTAAATGCGGAACCCATTAAAATGACGCTGGTCATCACGGTGAATTTTGTTTTCATTGCCTTATCCTCACATTAGGATTACTGAAAATTGACATACTCAAGGTATGTCCTGTATAGACACACTTCAACTTCTACTAACGACTTGTCTTTTATCTATGGCTAACTTAATGCAATGTGTATAAACTTTTGTTTTGGTATGACACCCTATTGTCAGAATCACACATATCAAAAAGAATCTTTGTCTGTTAGTTAAAGTTGGAAAGGTAGAACTTTCTACCTGGTGATTAGCTTATATAAAAAAATCAATATTTTCTGCGCATAAATACCCATAAAAATGGGTAATATTTCACTTTACTTTTATATATTTAATCATATTAAACAATAGCTAGCGCCTACGGTATGGTGTAGTGACAAAAATCTATTTTCGAGGTTTACAGTCGACGCTAGCTGCATTTGGCTTATCGATGAAATAACGTCTTCTTAGTGCTATCATAGGCCTAAATATTGAGAAATAGGCGAGGAGAGCTGTGAAACTGGAATTGCTGGGCAGAATGTTGTTTAGCTGGATTAAAGTTATCTTGCCATGGTTATTCGTCGTATTGGTGATTGCTTTGCTAACATGGCGATACCCTAATTATCAACAGCGCACGCACAGCACTCAAAAAAGTGACCGCGAAACCGTGCTCATTCCTGGGGTTTCTGCTAAACAAACCGAGCATTTAATAGAACAAGCTGCGCCTGGCATCAATAACAGTTTTGAATGGAGCAAAGATTTAAGGGATACCTTAGCTGTGCATCATCTGGAGCTTAGCCGTGAAAACATTTGCGCCATGATTGCTGTCATTAGTCAGGAGTCTAGTTTTGCGGCAAACCCTTCTATATCGGTTTTGAGTGAGAAAGACTTGCGTGTGCTTGCAACAAAATGGATTAAATTACCGCTGTTTGAACGGCATAATGAGCGCTCATTTATAGCTTGGCTAAGGCACAAGCCCACTATAAGAAATAGTTACTGGAAAAGATTTCGTAATGCAAAAACAGAGCGGGAACTCGACTGGACGTATCGGAAAATGATTTCTGATACATTATCGTGGTCCAGCAAAGACAATAATGTGTTACAGAATAATGTCCTGTTACGTAATTTACTTGAAGATGCTAACGAAATCTCTACCATAGGCTCAATGCAGGTGGCGGTTAGTTTTGCCATGCAAATTGAAGAACAGCGGATAACGCGGCCTTTAAATCTGGAGGAGGTCTGGGCTATGCGGGATCGCATGTACACACGTAAAGGAGGCATGTATTACGGGGCGTTATTACTGCTAGGCTATGATGTAGGTTACGACAAAAAACTGTACCGCTTCGCTGATTTTAATGCGGGGCGTTTCGCTAGCCGCAATGCGGCTTTTCAGGCTACAGTTGCCGAACTGCTGGGCAAGCCGGTTACCGCCGATGGTGATTTGTTAATGTACGATCCACAGGGCAAGCCTGCCACCACTGTGAGTAATAGTGAACACGCCATCAACGAAATAATACAAAAATATGATTTAGGTTTAACCGCCATAGAAATTCATAACGATTTACTGCAAGAAAAGCAGATTAACTTTAGTCATACCCAAACTTATCAAATCATTAGGCAACACTACCAAAAGCTAATGCACAAACAGGCACTGACTGCGATAGTGCCTAATATTGTTTTGCGCAGCGAAAAAAATACTGAAATGATGAGCACCGAAAAATTTACTAACACGGTTAATAGCCGTTATCAGCAGTGCATGGGTGAGCGGTAAATTACAAGACTTTTCTCTAAACTGTGTTGTACACTAAATTAATAGCCATGATATATGATGTATCTGCACCTCAAAGGTGAGGTGGCTGTGTATTTTTTTCAGACAAAACTTGCATAAATCTATATCATACTCAGCTTTCAATCTACGGACGAAGGTCTTTACTATGCAAGTCGCAAACAATATGGCGGTTTCCATTCACTACACACTCACTAACGATGCTGGCGAGGTTCTTGATAGCTCTATAGGCCAGGATACATTGGTTTATCTGCATGGCACAGGAAATATTATTTCTGGACTGGAAAGCGCCATTACCGGCAAAGTTGTTGGCGATAAATTTAATGTCCGCATAGCGCCTGAAAATGCGTACGGCGAAATTCATGATGACAGAGTGCAGGTTATTTCCCGCGATATGTTTGAAGGCATTGATGACATTCAAGTCGGTATGCAGTTTCATGCTGATGTCAGCCAGGGCCCTGGTGTAGTCACTGTGGTGAGTGTTAATGATAATGACATCACTATTGATGGCAATCACCCGTTAGCGGGAATGGCGCTGACATTTGATGTGGAAGTCGTTAACGTTAGGCCTGCTACAGCCGAAGAAATGGCACATGGCCATATTCATGGCGATGGTTGTCATCATTAAAAATGATGGATTTTTGATAACCGGTTTTAATAAAACTAAGCTACTCTAAAGTTGAGTCGTTGACAGTGAATGTGCCGGGCTATCTAGCATCTCATCGGAATTAAGGTAAAGACGCAAGATTGTGCGTCTTTACTGGTTACATTTTGTTGGCTATTGTGCTTTAGTTTTTATAAAAAGAATAAGCGCGATTACCTCCATGGCAATAACAGGAACAACAAAAAATTGCCTGGCGGGTGTTCCCGATTTTTGGTTTCTTTATGCATTGGGCTACCGACTTAAAACGGGACATCCGTTCGAGCTTGTCGAAGGGTTTGTGGTTCATGGTTCGACAAGCTCACCACGAACGGCTTTTTTTAAACTGTCCCGTCTTAAGTGAGTAGCCATGCATTGCAAGATGAGTCG
The DNA here is from genome assembly GCF_043729335.1 of Crenothrix sp. NCBI lineage: Bacteria > Pseudomonadati > Pseudomonadota > Gammaproteobacteria > Methylococcales > Crenotrichaceae > Crenothrix > Crenothrix sp. Next base: position 45,862 of record NZ_JAYTLQ010000019.1, read on the forward strand.
ATCTTGCGTTAAATTGCGTCAAATTTATTTATTCAAGGATTTTCCAATAGTACAGCGCTCTTATGGTAGAACCCCATTCATTTCTTGATATTTCCATCAGCCATCAACAATTAAGCATTATTGAAAATAGCCACGTAATAAAAGCTTATCCGGTATCGACAGCTAAAAAAGGCGTAGGCGAGCAAAAAGGCAGTGAATGTACGCCGCAAGGCTGGCACAGTATTCGTGCAAAAATAGGAACACATCAACCGTTGCAGTCGGTTTTTAAAGGCAGGCGACCCACGGGAGAAATCTACACTACAGATTTAGCTGGAGATTATCCGCTGCGTGATTGGATATTAACCCGTATTTTATGGTTAGGGGGGCTTGAGCCAGGTAAAAACAGATATGGTGATGTTGATACCTGTTGGCGCTATATTTATATTCATGGCAGCCCCGATCATTTAGTGACGGGTGTTCCGGATTCACACGGTTGTGTACGTATGAAAAACGCTGATGTGCTGGATTTGTTTAATCGCGTTGAGGTTGGTATTAAGGTTTATATTCATGAATAAAACGCGCATAGTGCTGGGTGTGGAATATGATGGCAGCCGTTTTTTCGGGTGGCAGTGGCAAACCAAACAGCGTAGTGTACAGGCGGTATTGGAACAGGCGTTGTCGAAAGTTGCCAATCATGCCGTTACTGTGCAGTGTGCGGGCCGTACCGATACGGGGGTTCATGCGCTTGAACAAGTGGTGCATTTTGATACCAGCGTGCAACGTCATACGGATGCCTGGTTGTTAGGCGGTAATAGACATTTACCTGATGAGATCCGTATCATTTGGGTAAAACCGGCGCTGGCAGATTTTCATGCCCGTTACAGTGCAATTGCCCGTTTTTATCGCTATATTATCGCCAATCGACCGGTAAAATCAGCTTTGTTAGCGAAGCAGACGACCTGGTGCTATTATCCATTGGACGCAGATAAAATGCACGAAGCGGCGCAATGCCTGATAGGCAACCATGATTTTTCATCGTTTCGAGCGAAGGGCTGTCAATCTAAAAGTCCCTGTCGTGAGATGTATTTTATTCATGTGTACAGAGAAAATGACCAAGTTATTATGGATATTTCCGCGAATGCTTTTTTGCACCATATGGTCAGAAATATCGCAGGTGCGTTAATGGAGGTGGGTATGGGTAAGCAGCCGATAGACTGGGTGGCTTCTTTGCTGGCGATTAAAAATCGCATGTTAGCCGGTGTGACAGCGCCGCCGGATGGGCTGTATTTGGGTGGGGTGTATTATCCTGAACTTTATGGTATTGCCAAGCATCCCATATTCGCTAGATTACCGCCTGATGCGCGTCGATTCGGTTGATTGCTGTAGTAAGAATGTGTAGGGTTGTGACTATTCAAATAGCAAGTATATTGCTTTTTTATCTTATAAAATATCCAAAATGACAAATTTTTTATCGTTCCAAATTCATGGCAACGCCGATCATGCTGGCGGTAGTCCTGCTGAAAGTGTAGAAAGCCTGTTAGTTTTTATCACCGGTCTTGTCGATAAACAGCCGCTGGAAATTTTTGCTGTTTTGCTACCAGGACTGAGTAGCCTCCAGAATATTCATCCCATGCTGGTGCATTTTCCCATTGCGTTTTTATTGGGTTTTTTTGTGCTGGATGTGGTGGGGGCTTTCGCATTTAAACCCCACTGGCGTGCGGTGGCAAGCTGGTTTTTATATCTCGGCACACTTTCTGCCGTGGCTACGGTTTGCGCTGGAATTTTGGCGGCCCGAAGTGTAGAGCATGGTAATGCGGTCCATGAGATTATGGAGCGACATGAGCATTTCGGTTTTACCATACTGGGGTTGTCATGTTTATTATCCTTTTGGCGCCTGAGAGTTAAAAGCCTGGTTTGTGATGTCGCTAATAGTATTTTTATGATGCTATCTACTGCGCTGTGTGTTTTTCTGTTTTTAGGTGCTGATTTAGGCGGCTTGATGGTATACAAGTATGGTGTGGCTGTTGCGGGTGTGCATCAGGATAGCCATGATCACAATCATGGCGATGCCAGTCCATCTGTTGATACTCTGCCTTTGCAAGAATCTTTGCCTGTGACTGAGCAAGGGCATAGTGAGGCTCATGCCCATACACATAGCCATGAACAGATGGATCATCACGAGCATTAAAATATTTGAAAAATATCCTTCACCATTGCACAGCCTTATTTAAGGCGACTTTCGACGAGTAGAAACGCAAAGTATTGCGCCTCTACCTTTGATAGAATATTTTTCATAAATCGACTAAGTATCGCCCTCAACACCTGACATAAAATAATGGACAGACTAAGAAAAAAAATTCGTGATATTTCTGACTTCCCCAAACCCGGTATTGTGTTTAAGGATATTACACCGCTTATTAAAGATCCTGCGACTTTACGACTTACAGTGCATCAATTATTGCAGCCTTTTTTGTGTAGAAATATCACTGCTGTCGCTGGTATGGAAGCGCGTGGCTTTATTTTTGGTTCATTAGTGGCGTGGGAGTTGGGCTTGCCATTTGTGCCGCTCAGAAAGCCAGGAAAATTGCCTTATGAAGTGGAAAGTGTGTCTTATGATTTGGAATATGGGTCGGCAACTTTAGAAGCACATATTGATGCGTTTAATGCCGATGATCGTATTTTGCTGATTGATGATTTACTGGCAACAGGTGGAACCGCAAGGGCTAGTTGCGAATTGGTTGAAAAGCTGGGCGCTACTGTGGAGGCCTGTGCTTTTGTTGTGGAACTGGATTTCCTGAAAGGTAGGAATCTACTGAGTAATTACGAAGTTCACTCGCTGGTGCATTTTTAAAATAATCGAGACGATAAAATTTTATTTTACTGTGGTTGAACGAATATTGGTAACCGGAGGCGTGGTTGTGTTTGCGGGTGATTCAGTGCCAAAAGAAGGTGTAATGTAAGAAGGACTAGTTTGATCGACTTTCTTCGTCGTATTGGCCGTAGGGGTGGGTAATATTGTTTTTGCATCGGCAGCGCCACTTTTGGATTTTATATCCGTAGTTTCATCATCTAGCAAATCTTCGCCATAACCTGTAGGATCGGTATCTTGATCTTTGCCATCAGTGGCTAAATGTTTGCGCCACTGTAAAAATGATTCGCGAGTAAACACATAAGGATCAAGTGCGGCTTCATCAATAAACTTCAGTGAACCTTCAGCATTAGCGCGAGTATTGAGCAAAGACACTAATTGCACGGGTGCGCCCACATAGCTGGCCGGATTTGCCGCCGTATCAAATATAGCCCCGGGAATACCACGGGTAGTCACTGGCCCAAGCAACGGAAAAACTAAGTACGTCCCTTGCGGTACACCCCAAACGGCTAAGGTTTGTTCAAAATCCTCTTCATGCTGCTCTAGCCCAACTTTTTTGGCGACATCAAACAAACCGCCAATACCGACCGTTGAATTCATTAAAAAGCGGCCGGTATCTTGTGCGCTTTGGTCAAACTTAGCCTGCAACAGGTCGTTAAGCACAACATTAATATTTTTTAGGTTATTAAAAAAATTAAATACTCCGGTTTGGAGCACTTGAGGCGTAATTTTTTTGTAGGTACTTGCAATGGGTTCAGCCACGTAGTCATCAACTTTATCGTTGAAGCTGTATATTTTCCGGTTTATATTTTCATAAGGATCAATTTGGCTGGCGGCACTTTGTCCAGGATGCGTGGTTGCGCAGCCTACTAAAGTAACGCTAGCAACCGCCAGTATCAGTAATGAAAATTTTTGAATGGTACGGTTACAATGTGCATTGTAGTGCGTGTTCATGGCGGCAAACCTAAGGCATTAAAGTTTTGAATAGTTATCAATCTTTTCGTTGATTTTTGCTATTAAAGCATCAAAACCTTCACGTTGCAAAATGGTTGTGTATTCTGAACGTTTTAAAGCTAAATCACTGACCCCGTTAGCGATGATATTGATGATACGCCAGCTATCACCTTTTTCTTTGAGCATGTAATCGAATTTAACATCTTTTTCATCAGGGATAGATAAATGCGAATGTACGATTACGCCGCCTCTAGCTGTTTGTTCCTCAGAATCAATCGTAAATGATTCGCCAGCATAATCTTTAAAATTATGTGCGTATGAGGCAACGCTCAGCCTGCTAAACACATCCGCCAATTTTTGCTGTTGATCGCCGGATAGTTTTTCCCATTCTTTACCGACCACGATACGTGCAATTTTGGTCAAATCATGGCTGTTGGTCACCGGGCCGTTGAGTTTGTCATAACGCCCAGAGTAACCCAGTTTTTTGCCATTTTTCATGACATCTATTAGTTCGACCTGAAATTTGTCTACAACTTGCCTCGCTGTTTCAGCCGCGAGCGCATTCCCTATCGCAGTTAAGCTCATTAAACAGACAGCAAGAAAACGCATGCTTTTTGTAACCATAATAAAAAACCTCGAATGTAAACGATCTGATTATTTTTAAAAACTACCCATTACTCTACTCGGATGGGAATGCCCGCCAATGTTGGTAGCGTTTTTTCTGTGGCATAACGGGGAGTGGGTTCTTCAACCATATCGCCTTCAGTTTTTGGGCCTCTAATGGCGGTTAAAAGTCCTTTTAATGGATTTTTTAGCATGTCTTCAACAGCGGTGGCTTCATAGCCACAGTGTGCCATGCAGCTCGCACATTTAGGATTGTTGACTGTGCCATACTTTTCCCAGGCAGTTGTATCTATTAGTTCTTGAAAGCTGGAGGCATAGCCTTCATCGCTTAATAAATAGCAGGGTTTTTGCCAGCCGAATACATTACGGGTAGGGTTGCCCCAAGGCGTGCAATCGTAGCTTTGGTTGCCGGCTAGAAAATCAAGGTACAAGGATGAGTGGTTGAGTTTCCAGTTGCGATTTTTGCCCAGTTTAAAAATGCCTCGGAACAATTGCTTAATATCATTGCCCTTGATGAAAACATCTTGCTGTGGCGCATGTTCATAGCTAAATCCGGGGGCAATGGTAACGCCTTCAATGCCTAATGCCATGGCATAATCTAGAAATTCAGCGACTTCTTTTGGTGTTTCGCCCTGAAATAAAGTGCAGTTTACAGTGACTCTAAAACCTTTGCTTAAGGCTAATTTAATGGCTTCTACAGCGCGGTCAAATACACCGTCCTGGCAAACGGATGCATCATGCCTATCTTGCATGCCATCCAAATGAATGGAGAATGTCAGATAAGGGGACGGGGTATAATCGTCGATACGCTTTTTTAATAACAGCGCATTGGTACACAAATAAACATATTTTTTACGGGCGATAATACCCGCGACAATTTGCGGCATCTCTTTATGGATGAGGGGTTCGCCGCCGGGAATGGATACCATAGGTGCGCCGCATTCATCAACTGCCTGCATACATTCTTCAAAAGACAGGCGTTTATCAAGGATATCATCGGGATAATCTATTTTACCGCAACCCGCACAGGCTAAATTACAACGAAACAAAGGTTCTAACATCAGAACCAGGGGATATTTTTTGACCCCTTTTAGTTTTTGCTTTATCAGATAACTGGCTACGGTTAGCTGTTGACGTAAAGGAACACCCATGAGTACACACTCCTAAAAATTTATTCAAAAAATTGAGCTGCAGCGATGGATAGCCAGATCGGCTTCCAAATTACCTAACTACAAGTCCTGTTTGTTTCTAAAAAACAACAGACCGAACTAGGTGCTCTGTTGTGTCGTTGTAATATTCTAACAATGTTGTTTAGGATACTATCTTTTAGTTGACGACTCCAGCTTTTACGCCGAAATATCTAAAAATAATCCTGTGCGAGGCGATTGTGTGTTAATACGTAAAATAACAGCAGACGCGCATTAATCGGTGATTTTTGGGGTTTTTTTCGGCTATAGATAAGGTTGAAAAATAACTTAAATAAACACTCTGGCAACAAAACAACATTGTTTTGCAAAATACCAACAAACAGTCTATCATTGCTATACGCAGACCTTGAAGCCAATGTTGTAGACTATTGTTCAAATCGAGTATGAGAAATACGCAATTATTCCTGAAAGATCCGAAATTATTAAACCAGCTCTCTGACTTCGAATTTCAGTCAGTGCTGCTTGAAGGCGTGTCCAGAACATTTGCGTTAACCATTCCGCAGTTGCCACAAGGCCTGTTTGCACCTATCGCTAATGCTTATTTGTTATGTCGGATCGTTGATACCATAGAAGACGAAGTCTCTTTGTCTCCAGAACAAAAGAAATACTTTTGTTCTGAATTTACCCATATAGTGGCATCGGGCGTTAATTCCGAGCCGTTTGCGGTAGAGCTTGCGCCGTTATTGTCAGATCAGACTATTCCTGCTGAGCATGCCCTGATTCATGTTTTGCCACGCGTTATTGAAATTACCCATAGTTTTGAGCCTGATCAAATTGCAGCTTTGGCGGGTTGTGTAGAAACCATGGCTGAGGGGATGCCCCTATTCCAAGCGCAAAATTTACAGGCAGGCTTGGCAACACTGGCCGATATGGACCAATATTGCTATTACGTTGCCGGATGCGTAGGTGAAATGTTGACGAAGTTATTTTGTCATTACTCGCCAGAAATTGCCCAGCACAGGGAACAATTGCTATCACTGTCGGTATCTTTTGGCCAGGGTTTGCAGATGACCAATATACTAAAAGACATCTGGGATGATGCGCAACGTGGTGTATGTTGGCTGCCCCAAGATATTTTTTTGGAAGCAGGTTTTAATCTCAAAGAGTTGACTGCTGAAAATAGCAATGAGCAGTTTAGATTAGGCCTTGCGCGTGTTATTAGCATCGCTGATCAACATTTACATGATGCACTCAGGTACACACAGTTTATTCCTGCTCATGAAGTGGGTATACGTAACTTTTGTCTTTGGGCATTGGGTATGGCCTTGTTGACGCTGAAAAAAATTAAAAATAATTTGAGTTTTACCGCTTCCAATCAGGTCAAAATAAATCGTAAAAGTGTTAAATCTACGATTTTAACCACCAAATTAATAGGACGTAGCAACCTGTTGCTATCTTTGCTATTCGATTTTACCAGTCGGGATTTAAAAACGTCCGATTGGCATTATGTACAATCTCCCTCAAAAGCCACGCCGCTCTTTTAAGGACGACCCATGATTAATGACGCCAGTAACGAAACGGTTTCTGATACGGTTAATAGTTCCGCTACGCCGATTCGCTCTAATAAATACAGTCTTGATATTGCCATACAGCATGCGCAAAATAAGCTACTAAGCTTGCAGGATAAAGATGGTTTTTGGGTATTTGAACTGGAAGCGGATTGCAGTATTCCATCAGAATATATCCTGATGATGCACTATTTGGGCGACATCAATGAGTCTTTGCAAGCTAAAATAGCAGTGTATTTACGGTCTCGCCAAGCCAAAGACGGCAGTTATCCATTATTTACCGGTGGCGCTGGTGACATTAGTTGCAGTGTCAAGGTTTACTACGCTTTAAAAATGGCGGGCGATGCTATTGATGCCCCGAATATGCTCCGCTTAAAAGAGTACATCCTTAATCAGGGCGGCGCAGCTAAAGCCAATGTGTTTACCCGTATTACCCTGGCTATTTTTGAGCAATTGCCGTGGCGCGGTGTTCCCTATATTCCTGTGGAAATCATGTTGTTCCCCAAATGGTTTCCATTCCATCTGGATAAGGTTTCCTATTGGTCAAGAACCGTTATGGTGCCGTTATTTATATTGTGCACTTTAAAGGCTACTGCGAAAAATCCAAATAAGGTTAATATACTTGAGCTGTTTGTTACCCATCCTGATGAAGAGCAGCATTACTTTCCAGAAAGAACACTGCTAAACAAAGTTTTTTTGGGTTTGGATAAGCTAGGTCGACTCTTTAACCCCTTAATACCCCAGAGAATGCGCCAGCAGGCGTTAACAAAAGCCCAAGACTGGATTACTGAGCGCCTTAATGGCGAGGATGGTTTAGGTTGTATTTTTCCTGCCATGGTAGGGTCTTACGAAGCGCTGATGTTATTGGGTGTGCCGGAAGATCATCTTAATGTGGTGACCGCGCGTAAAGCCATCGATCGCTTACTGGTGATTAATGAACACGATGCGTATTGTCAACCGTGTTTTTCACCGGTATGGGATACTGGTCTTGTTGCTCTGGCTTTGCAAGAAGCCGATGAAAAAGGCAACAGTAACGCCTTAACTCACGCTTATGACTGGCTGAAAAGCAAGCAGCTATCCGATGAACCCGGCGACTGGCGTATTGCAAGGCCCGATTTGGCTGGCGGCGGCTGGGCGTTTCAATACGCAAACCCGCATTACCCTGATGTAGATGATACCGCTCTTGTGGCCGTTGCTATGGCGTGTTCAAACTTGCCTAATCTGGAAGAGTCTGTTCATAGAGCGACTAACTGGATTGTAGGTATGCAGTCTAAAAATGGCGGCTATGGTGCATTTGATGTCGATAATACCTATTATTATCTCAACGAAATTCCGTTTGCAGATCATGGTGCATTACTCGATCCTCCTACGGCTGATGTGAGCGCACGTTGTGCTATGGTTATGGGGCGATTGGTATCTAAACACCCGCAATACCGTCCTGCTTTAGAGCGTACCATCGCCTATTTGCGTAGCGATCAGGAAACCGATGGCTCATGGTTTGGTCGCTGGGGAACTAATTACATTTATGGCACATGGTCAGTGTTGATTGCGTTGGAACAAACCGATGTGCCTAAAACTGATCTGATGTATAGCAAAGCAGTCACTTGGTTAAAAAGTGTGCAGCGCGACGATGGTGGCTGGGGCGAAGATAACGACAGCTATCACGATGTCGGTTTGAGTGGGCAGTACAGTTTCAGTACTGCTTTTCAAACGGCTTGGGCGGTTTTAGGTTTGATGGCAGCCGGTGAAGCGCATAGCCCAGAAGTCAAAGCGGGCATTGACTTCATTTTGCGAAATCAACAGGGCGATGGGGTATGGAACGATAAATGTTTTACAGCGCCAGGTTTCCCCCGGGTCTTTTATCTAAAGTATCATGGTTACGACAAGTTTTTCCCACTGTGGGCGTTGGCACGCTACCGCAACGAGCTTAATAAAAAGTGATTACAGGTATTGTTGTCGCGTTACCCGAAGAACTTGGCACCTTGACAGAAAAACAAATTGAAAAAGGCCACTGTGTTTTTATCGCTAAGCAATTATTGGTGGTTTATGCGGGCACCGGTTGCCATAATGCGCAGGCCGCAGCCGAATCATTGCTTGCCAAAGGGGCAACCCAGCTGATCAGCTGGGGTTGTGCTGCAGGGCTGAGCCATATTTTACGCCCTGGCGATTTAGTTTTGGCCGATACCGTCATGGATACGAATGATGTTAAAATAGCCATCGATCCAGATTGGCATGGCCACAGTAAGCAGGTACTGTCAAAATCGCACGTCGTTCATGCAGGTTGTCTGCTGACTACAGCGCATATTGTTGCCCCTAGCAAGGATAAAAAACAGCTGCATTTAAAAACGGGTGCTATTGCTCTGGACATGGAAAGTGCTGCTATTGCCAAGGTTGCCCAGCAGCATTCAGTGCCTTTTCTGGCTATTCGTGTCATTGCCGATTCCGTCAACACCAGTTTACCTCGTGCTATCAATAATGCACTGAATGATCAGGGTGACATCGTTTTAAATAAGTTATTACTGTCCATTGCCAAAAATCCTATGGAAATAGCGCGATTAATCACGCTAGGATTGAATTTTCGTGCTGCTAAAATAACGCTAAAACAGGTTGCGGGGCAGTTAAATGACATTATCGCAGTTAAGCCTGGTAGCTCGATAGGCGCATAATAAGGATTTTCGTTGAATTGTTAACCCTAATTTTATAAATAAGGGTATATCTTGAGGAACACATGACTTTCAGTATCGCCGAACTTTTTGCTCAACATGCAACGGATAAATTTGATCTGTACGAACAGCATCTTAACCAGCAAATGGTCAAGGTGTTGAAAACGATAGGTTATGACCGCCATTATAAAAGAGCGCTAGGCCAATACTTGTATGATCAAGATGGCAATGAATATCTGGATTTACTCAGTGGCTTTGGCGTGTTTGCTATCGGCAGGAATCATCCTGTTGTGATCAGCGCGTTGCAAGAAACCTTACTGTTGGAATTGCCTAATCTGGTACAACTGGATGTATCAGTGCTTAGCGGTTTGCTGGCGCAAGAAATCCTTAAGACCACGCCTGAAAATATCACCAAAATGTTTTTTTGCAACTCCGGTACCGAAGCCGTTGAAGCGGCTATCAAGTTTGCCCGTTACACCACCAAACGGCAAAAAATTGTCTTTTGTGAGCATGGCTATCATGGGTTAACTCTGGGGTCGTTATCCTTAATGGGCGAAGAAATTTTCCGTGAAGGGTTTGGGCCGTTATTACCTGGATGCAGTAGCGTACCGTTTAATGATTTGGTGGCTTTAGAAAAAGCCTTGGCCAATAAAGATGTCGCTGCTTTCATCGTAGAACCGGTGCAAGGTAAGGGCGTTAATATTCCCGATGATAATTATCTGCCCGAAGTCGAGCGACTGTGTAAACAATACGGCACGCTGTTTGTCGCCGATGAAGTACAAACCGGTTTAGGCCGTACCGGCAAGTTTTGGGCGATCGATCATTGGAATGTGCAGCCTGATATGATTTGCATGGCGAAAGCGTTGTCTGGTGGCTTTATACCGGTGGGCGGCGTGGCGATGACACAAAAAATCATGGATACTGTTTATAACCGCATGGACAGAGCGGTAGTGCATGGCTCAACCTTTGCCAAAAACAATATGGCGATGGCGGCAGGCTTGGCAACCTTACATGTAATGGCAGAAGAAAAGTTAGTTGAAAACAGTGCCAAGATCGGCTCGGATATTATTACTAGTCTAAATGCGCTGTCAGGAAAATATGAATTCTTAAAAGAAGCGCGTGGCCTGGGCATGATGATTGCCATTGAATTTCAATCACCTAAAAGTCTTACCCTAAAAGCCGCGTGGGCAATGTTGGAAGCGGCCAATAAAGGCTTATTCTGTCAAATGGTGACTATTCCGTTGTTTAAAGATCAACGCATTCTTACTCAAGTTGCAGGCCACGGTATGAATGTGGTCAAGCTGCTGCCACCGTTGACTTTAACCGAAAAGGATCGCGATCACATCGTCAGCGCGTTCGATAAAACCATTGCTGACACCCACCAAATTCCTGGCTCTATATGGGATTTGGGTAAAAATTTAGCGAGTCATGCGCTTAAGAGTAAGAAAAGTGCCTAAGCACTGCCTTTGGTTATTAATTGGGATGCTCGGAATTTCTTATGGAAATTTGGCTTCGGCGCACGCGGTAATCACTGATTATTCTTTAAAGCTCATGCCGATCCATGCCAATCAGGCGGATAAGGTAGGGCTGCGCTTTAATTCGCAGGTAGAGTTGGGGCTGTCTCAAGTCTTTCTAATCAGTAAAGGCGATACACACACCGCTTTACAGATAATGCAGGGCGATAAACAAGGTGAGATTGTTGTGCTATTACCGGCATTAGAGCTAGGTGATTATGCGCTTAAATTTAAGGTTTTTGCTGCCGATGGGCATTTGACCGAAGATCTTATTCATTTTTCTGTAATACTGTAGGTCATCGGAACCATGGCAGGTATTGCAGATTTTTTAGATTCTTTAATTGGCGGCTTTGATCTGATTTGCTTTTCATTGGCAATTGGCGGCTTGTTATGGGTGCTGTTTGTGTTGCGTCCCTGGTTAGATGTGCATCAGCACAACGGTATTCTGTTAAAAAATACTATTGCTTTGTTGTACAAAAGCGCGTTTTTGTTGGCGGTGGTACAGGTTTTTAAGATTATTCTGAAAATATGGCTGATGACGGCAGTATTAGAGCGCTGGCCTTTTCCTGAATTTGCGCAAACCACGCAATTTATTGGCGGCATTATACGCAGTGCCTTAACGTTACTTTTAAGTGGTTACTATTATTTCTATTTAAGTCCTAATTCCACTTCAAAAAAACATTGGTATGGGGCGGCGCTAGTGGCATTGCCCATGATTATTTCAGGCGCTTGGCTGGTGCATGCCGCCGGGCGTTTTGATAATAAATTATTTCTTATGAGCTTAACAGTGCTGCATCAAATTGCTGCTGCTGGGTGGATAGGCGGCGTGTTTCAGCTGATTAATGTCTGGCGCTTGCGGCGTAGCAAACAGGTGAGTGCAGAATTGTGGCCTTTATTGCTCAAACGCTTCTCGCGTTATGGCATGGTATCTGTGGGCATGATTTTAGTTTCAGGGTTGCCTATGGCTTTTCAGTATATTGATAGCTGGAACGGCTTGATTGGTACAGGTTATGGTAATTTGTTGACGGTAAAATTCATCTTATTAAGCTTGGCATTAGGGTTTGCGTGGTTAAATAGATCAGCGGTGCGGCAATACGGATACGCTGGCAATGACTATAATTTAACCCAGCGCGTACCGTTTTACATTGAGGCGGAAACGTTTATTCTGATTACTTTATTGTTTACCGCTGCAAGTTTGGCATCTCAGCCGCCAGCCATAGATATTCCGACACTGACCGCTAGCTGGCAAGAAGTTTTGGAGATGTTTAGCCCTAAAATACCCCGTATCAGTTCGCCAACCCATAATGCACTTATTGCAGGGGAAGCAGGTCGAGTGGCGATTATTGATCAGGTGCCTTCAGTAGCGGCTACTGAATGGTCTAATTATAATCACAATATTGCAGGTATTTTCCTTGCCGTGATGAGTTTGTTTGCCATGCTGTCTTATATTAATCGTCCCTGGCGCAGGCTTACCAAATATTGGCCATTGGGCTTTGTTGGATTGGGCGTATTCTTGTTTTTCCGCAGTGATGCAGAAACGTGGCCATTAGGGCCGATAGGTTTTTGGGACAGCACCTTTAATAACGGCGAAGTGCTACAACACCGGATTGCGACTTTTTTGGTATTTGTGTTAGGGGTTATTGAGCTTAGCGCCCGTGCCTCCAATAACCGTAGCGTTAAACGTCCGTTATTTTTCCCCGTGCTTGCTGCTTTTGGCGGTTTAATGCTTTTAACCCATTCACATGTGGGGTTTCAAGCTAAAAGCGCCTTCCTTATCCAAGTGGGCCATACGACCATGGGAATTTTTGCTCTGATTCTGGCCTGTGGTCGTTGGCTGGAATTAAAACTGGACAGCCCCGGCAAAGAAATAGCCGGTTTTATTTCCGTTGCTGCCCTGTTTCAAATTGGGCTCACTCTCATATTCTATCGAGAACCTCTTTATTAATTATGAAACCATCACACGCTTACCCCTTGCTTGACAATATCACTCTGCCGGCGGATGTTCGTAAACTCGCCAAAGATCAGCTCAAGCCTTTGGCTAAAGAATTGCGTGAGTTTTTAACGCAATCGGTGAGTGTTTCCGGCGGTCATTTTTCAGCAGGGCTCGGTACAGTTGAATTAACCGTTGCCTTGCATTACGTATTTGATACGCCTACTGATCAATTAGTCTGGGATGTGGGACATCAGGCATATCCGCATAAAATTCTGACCGGACGCAAAGATAAGCTCACTACCATACGTACGCGTAACGGCGTGTGTGCGTTTCCAAGTCGTTCCGAAAGCGAGTACGATGCTTTTGGGGTAGGGCATTCCAGCACCTCAATTAGTGCAGCCTTAGGTATGGCGATTGCCTCTGAATTAAAAGGTGAGAGCAAGCACATGGTCGCTATTATCGGCGATGGCAGCATTACCGGCGGCATGGCTTTTGAAGCCATGAATCATGCAGGCTCCATTGATGCCAATGTGCTGGTGATTTTGAACGATAATGATATGTCCATTTCGCCCAACGTAGGCGCGATGAACAATTATCTGGCCAAAATCCTGTCCAGTAAGTTTTATTCTTCCATACGCGAAGAAAGTAAAAAGGCATTGAGTAAAATGCCTACGGTTTGGGAATTGGCGCGCCGTACAGAAGAGCACATGAAAGGCATGATTATTCCTGGCACTTTTTTTGAAGAGCTGGGCTTTAATTATATCGGCCCTATTGATGGCCATGATGTCGATATCTTGGTATCCACACTGGAAAACCTGAAACAGATTTCCGGGCCGCGTTTTTTGCATATTGTCACCAAAAAAGGCAAAGGTTACCCACCGGCTGAGAAAGATCCTTTAGCCTATCATGGCGTACCCTCATTTGATCCCGATGGTGACTGTTTGCCCAAATCAGCGCCATCGCCACATCCCACTTATACCGAAGTTTTTGGCAATTGGTTGTGTGATATGGCAGCACAAGATGAACGCTTATTAGGTATTACGCCTGCCATGCGTGAAGGATCGGGTTTGGTAAAGTTTTCCGAACAATACCCAAACCGTTATTTTGATGTGGCCATTGCCGAACAACATGCGGTCACCTTAGCCGCAGGTCAGGCCTGTCAGGGTGCAAAACCGGTGGTGGCTATCTACTCAACCTTTTTGCAACGCGCTTATGATCAGATGATTCATGATGTCGCCATACAAAATTTGGATGTATTGTTTGCTCTGGATCGTGCGGGTTTAGTGGGTCCTGATGGGCCAACTCATGCCGGTAGTTTTGATTATAGCTATATGGCCTGCATACCCAATATGCTAGTAATGGCGCCGGCTGATGAAAATGAATGTCGGCAAATGTTATATACCGGTTTTATCCATGAGGGGCCGGCATCAGTGCGTTATCCACGCGGTAAAGGCCCGGGTGTTGCTGTCCAACAAGCCATGACCGCGCTGCCCATCGGCAAAGCGGAAATACGTCAACAGGGCACGCGTATCGCTATCCTGGCGTGGGGCAGTATGGTAACGCCTGCATTGGTGGCCGGTAAACGTTTGAATGCGACTGTGGTTAATATGCGTTTTGTTAAACCTATTGATCAGGCATTAATTCTGGAACTGGCTAAAAGCCATGAGGTCTTTGTTACCATTGAAGAAAACGTCATTTCCGGCGGCGCAGGCAGTGCGGTGAATGTATTTTTGCAAGCACAAAAAATTCTTATGCCGGTGTTAAATATTGGTCTGCCGGATTGTTTTATTGAGCAAGGTACGCGCGAAGAATTACTCAGTGAATGTAAGCTTGACAGTGAATCTATTTTTAACACTATTCAGGCATTCTGTGCTTAAGACTTGCCAGTAAAGCGATGCTAGAAATAGTACAGCTGCCTATACTTGAAGATAATTATATTTACCTGATTCACGATCCGGAATCAGGTGAAACGGCTGCGGTTGATCCAGGGCTTGCACAGCCGGTTTTAGATATATTGAGCCAAAAAAAATGGCAGTTAACCTACATTTTTAATACCCACCATCACTGGGATCATGTTGATGGCAACCTGGAATTAAAGCAGAAAACCGGCTGTAAAATTATTGCAGGGCAGGGTGATTACCATCGTATTCCCGGTATAGATAGCGGGGTTAATGACGGCGATACACTGCGGTTAGGCAATCATCAGGTGGGTATTATTGCTACGCCAGGTCATACACTTAATCATATCGTCTATTATTTTGCCGAACAACAAAAGCTGTTTTGCGGCGATACTTTATTTGTTATGGGTTGTGGGCGCTTGTTTGAGGGAACTGCCGAGCAAATGTGGCAATCATTACAAAAACTGAAAGCCTTGCCACCCGCAACGCAATTTTATTGTACTCATGAGTACACGCAAACTAACGGCCAATTTGCGCTAACGGTGGAGCCGGATAATGTGCAGTTGCAACAAAGAATGCGTACGGTTAAGCAATTACGTGCCAACCATCAGCCTACTGTGCCATCGACTATAGCGCAAGAACTGGCAACTAATCCGTTTTTTCGGGAAGACAGTGCCAGTTTGCAGCAAACGATTGGCATGATGAATAAGTTACCGGTGCAGATTTTTGCAGAAATTAGACGCTTAAAAGACAGTTTTTAAATGGATAACGTTAAATACGTTGCTTATTGCGATGTGATCTGTAAAGAATATCCGCTAAATCCGTGGGTTAGAGCTGCAAACAACCACTATATAGGTATAACTACCTATGTATGAGAATAGCAACGTTGGTGTATATTTGTCTTTTAAGTAGTCACGATATTTTCAAAGTGATCTATATTCACTATACGCTTCATAACTACACAAACATCAAAAATTATGATTAATGTTTTGCTTGTTGACGATCACGAACTTGTCCGCACGGGTATTGAGTCATTATTGAATGCGATCGAAAATATTACCGTAGTTGGCATTGCTAAATCGGGGGAAGATGCCATTATTGCGGTTAAAACGTTGATACCAGATATTATTTTAATGGATATCAATATGCCCGGCATAGGCGGCGTGGAGGCGTGCCGGCGAATTTTGCAGCACGATCCTGAAGTCAAAATCATTGCCCTGTCAGTGCATAATGATGGCCCGATTCCGCACCAATTGCTCAAATTGGGGGTGATGGGGTTTATCTCAAAAAATTCGCCGGTAGAGGAAATGATTATTGCCATGAATAAAATCATGGCCGGAAAGCGTTATCTTTGCTCGGATGTGGCTAATAATCTGGCTTTTCAGGGCTTGCCCGGTACCAATGAATCGCCGTTTGCCAAGTTATCGCAACGCGAGGCGGAAGTGGTGACTTTAATTCTACAGGGCAAAACCATTCAAGAGATGGCCGAAATGTTGGCCTTAAGCCCGAAAACCGTCAATACTTACCGCTATCGATTGTACACTAAGCTTAATGTTAAAAATGATGTTGAATTAACCCGTTTGGCGGTTAAATTTAGTCATATTGATACGGGTTTAATTTGAGTTTGTTGGCTACCAACTTAACGCGGGACACCCAACAAGACGTAGCGTGGACAGGCTGTTTTGCCCACCAGCTATATCACGGTAATATCCCGCATACCCAAAGGGCATAAAGGGGCTTGCCCACCCGACAACTTACACCCCTCGACAAACTCTGGTGGCATGGTTAATACTTATTGAATGTGCCGTCTTAGATGGGTAGTCAATCTACATATGTTTAAATCTGTCAAAGCCGTCTTCAATTTAATTACAAACAACGTGCTGCTGCGTATATAATTAACATATCCCCAACGTGCCCAAAAAATAAAAAGTATGTCAATGAGTCTTAGAAAAATCACCCATCCCGTTATGATCGGTAATGTAAAAGTTGGCGGTGGTGCGCCTATTGTGGTGCAGTCAATGACTAACACCGATACCGTTAATATCACTGCAACGGTTAATCAAATTATTGAATTATCCACGGCGGGTTCTGAAATCGTCCGTATTACGGTTAATTCCGAAGAGGCTGCTAAAGCCGTGGCCGAGATTCGTAATCAACTGGATAAAAAAGGCTACGATGTGCCTATCGTGGGTGACTTCCATTTTAACGGCCATAAGTTGCTGGAAAAATATCCCGATTGCGCAGCAGCATTAGATAAATACCGCATTAATCCGGGTAATGTCGGTCGTGGTAAAAGCCGCGATCCACAATTTCAGCAAATGGTTGAATTCGCTTGCAGGTATGATAAGCCGGTGCGTATTGGCGTTAATGGCGGCAGTTTGGATCAGGCAGTATTTACCCGTTTACTCGATGAAAACCGTGCTTTAGCTAATCCGGAACCTTTACCGGCAGTAACGCGCAAAGCCATTGTTTTGTCGGCACTGGAAAGCGCGGCCAAAGCGGAAGAAATCGGTCTGTCTAAAAATAAAATCATACTGTCTTGTAAAATCAGCAATGTGCAGGAGTTGATTAGTATTTATCAGGATTTATCTGCTCGCTGCGATTATGCGCTGCATTTGGGTTTGACTGAAGCAGGCATGGGATCCAAAGGTATTGTGTCTTCATCGGCCGCGTTATCGGTATTGATGCAGCAAGGTATCGGCGACACCATCCGTATTTCTTTAACCCCAGAGCCTGGCGCATCACGTACCCAGGAAGTGATTGTAGGACAGGAAATATTGCAGACCATGGGTTTTCGTTCGTTTACCCCGATGGTGATTTCATGTCCTGGCTGTGGTCGTACCACCAGCGATTATTTCCAAAAGCTGGCGATGGATATTCAAAGCTATCTGCGCGACCAAATGCCAATCTGGCGCACGCAATATCCGGGTGTAGAAACCATGGAAGTGGCGGTAATGGGTTGTGTGGTCAATGGTCCTGGTGAGAGTAAAAGTGCTAATATTGGTATCAGTTTGCCGGGTACTGGTGAAACGCCGGTTGCACCTGTGTATGAAGATGGCGAGAAAACCGTGACTTTGAAAGGCGATAGGATTGCCGAAGAGTTCCAAGGCATTGTGCAGCGTTATATTGAGTCTCATTACAGCGTTTCGTAGAAGTTTGAATCGTTGTCGATTAGCGCAGAATTTGAAGCATACGTTATAACGGAGCTTACACAAGGCAGCGTGCTGGTCGATTTGTATTCGATTCTGAAATGAAAATAGCGGGGGGAAATATGATAAGTTCTATTTATGCGGCACTGGCGGCGTTATGGATAGTGTGGCTATCACTTGGGGTTATCAAGGTGCGCCGCGCAAAGCAGGTGCGGCTTGGCGATGGCAATGAACCCGAACTTCAGGCCGCAATTCGCGCCCAGGGTAATGCTACTGAATATATTCCCATCTCGCTCATTCTGTTGGTTTTGCTAGAACTTAGCAAATCGCCGATTGCACTCGTGCATGTGGGCGGTTGTCTCATAATTGCTGGTCGTATTTTACATGCAAAAGCATTGAGGACGGATAATCTGCGTTACCGTGTGTTGGGCATGCAGCTCACTTTTTTTGCGATAATAGGCTTGGCAATTGCTAATTTGGTCTACGGTGGCTTAACTGTATTCTTATAACCAAATTTAATCAGTGAGCTATTCTAACTTGCAGCCTTGAAATACACTGCCCTTCGTCCTGAGCTTATTGAAGGATGATTGCCCATCAGTAATTGATAGAGTGGATACCCATGACCCCAGAACAACTCATTGTAAAATGCTATGCTGAACAGGAAGGCGATTGCTGGGTTGCCGTTTGCCTTAATTTTAATTTGGCTGCGCAAGGTGATTCTTTTGAAGAAGCTAAAATCAAGCTGGAAGCCATGATTGCTGATTATGTTTATGATGCCTTGGTCGGAGAAGATAAGTTTTATGCAGCCCAATTGTTATCAAGACACGCACCGTTTTCTACCTGGCTTAAATATCACTTTATTAAGTTAAAAATTGCGCTATTACACAGTGCAGAACGTGTTTTTGATGAAATGTTGCCGCTGATTCCTGCGTGAGCGGAGAATATCCACCGCTTACCTGTAAAGATGTTAAAGCTATTCTCGCCTACCTTGGTTTTGTTGCCAGATCCACAAAAGGTACGTCACATGAACAATGGATAAAAGTCGAGAATGACAGGTTGTATAAAGTGACGGTCCGATTGCCCTAAAGCGCCGTTTTTCATAAACGCTTATCAAAAGCATGGCAGAACAAGCGGGATTGAAAAAGAAGGATTTTTACCGGATATTCAAACAAACTTTGAATTAATTGCCTCTGTAATTGAATAAATACATTGTCCACGCAGAAGAATACTCAATCTTGCAATACAGTCAACTGGAACGGCTATTTGATTTGCAAGTGGTTATGATATTGATTTTTCGCTATAATCGTCTATTGAAATTAGCGCCTATGTGTGAGTTAAGTGGATATCAAAGAATATATGCAAGACCTGGGTCAACGAGCCAGAGCAGCCAGTCGAATTATCAGCAAAGCCGAGTCCGGCAAAAAGAATCTGGCCTTGTTAAAAATAGCCGAGGCTATCGAGAACAATCAGGCCACGTTAATCAGTGAAAATCAGCGAGATTTAGAGCTTAGCCGCCAAAATAATTTGGATAACGCTTCATTAGATCGCCTGACACTATCGCCAAAAACCATTCAAGCCATGATAGATGGCTTAAAGCAAGTTGCCAGCTTACCTGATCCCGTCGGCGAAATTACCGATTTGCGGTATCAACCCAGTGGCATTCAAGTGGGGCAAATGCGCGTACCGTTGGGTGTAATTGGCATTATTTACGAATCGCGCCCGAATGTGACCATTGATGCGGCCGCGTTGTGTCTTAAATCCGGCAATGCCTGTATTTTACGTGGCGGTTCGGAAGCGATTTATTCCAATCAGGCTATTGCTGCATGTATTACCCAAGGGTTGATTGCCGCCGATTTGCCGGAAGATACCGTGCAATGTGTTGCTACCGCTGACCGTGCGGCAGTGGGTGAGTTGATCACCATGAACCAGTATGTTGATATTATCGTGCCGCGTGGTGGTAAAAGTTTAATTGAGCGGATTTCTAAAGAGGCTACTATTCCAGTCATTAAACATCTGGATGGTATTTGTCATGTGTATATTGATGACAGCGCTGATATTGATAAAGCGGTGGCTATTGCCGATAATGCCAAAACCCATCGTTATGGCGTGTGCAATGCCATGGAAACGTTATTGGTAGCGGAAACTATTGCGCCTAAAGTGTTACCTTTATTGGCTAAGATTTATCTTGATAAGGGTGTGGAGCTGCGCGGTTGTACTAAAACCTGTACACTTATTTCACAATGCAGCCGAGCTTTTGAGGACGATTGGCGTACCGAATATTTGGCGCCGGTTTTATCTATCCGCATTGTTAAAGATATCGACGAAGCGATGGAGCATATCCATCAATACAGCTCTGCACACACCGAGGCTATTGTGACGGAAAATTACACTTTGGCACGTCGGTTTTTACGCGAAGTCGATTCCAGCTCAGTGATGGTCAATGCCTCAACGCGTTTTGCGGATGGTTTTGAGTACGGTTTAGGTGCGGAAATTGGTATCAGTACCGATAAATTGCACGCCCGTGGCCCAGTAGGGTTAAACGGTTTAACGTCATTAAAGTATGTCGTGTTGGGTGACGGTCATATTCGTCAGTAAATGATTGGTATTTTTGGCGGTACCTTTGACCCTATTCATTATGGCCATTTGCGGGCGGCACTGGAAGTTAAAGAGATTTTTAATTTAACCCAAGTAAGATTAATTCCCAGCGCCCAGCCGCCGCACCGTGTGCAACCCATTGCATCAGCGGCGATGCGCTTACACCTGCTGAAGCTGGGGATTAGCGATCAACCTAGCTTTGTAGCCGATGATCGTGAGTTAAAGCGGGCAGGGCGCTCCTATATGATTGATACCTTGCACTCGTTACGACAAGATTTTCCCACTCAAAGCTTGCTGTTATTCATGGGCAGCGATGCTTTCAACACCTTGGCCACCTGGTATTGCTGGCAAGATTTATTCACTTACGCCCATATTGTAGTGTTAACGCGTCCGGGCTTTGTAAGCCAGACACTGGACGATTTTTTTATGGCGCGATTAACTACTGAATCACAAGAACTGAAAGAGCAGCAAGCAGGCAGGCTGTTTTTTCAGTCAGTTACCCAACTGGATATTTCGGCGAGTGCAATTCGACAATTGATTGCAGCAGGCAAAGATCCGGGATTTTTGTTGCCCGATAAGGTTCTAACCACTATAAAACAAAACAAACTTTACCAATAAATTAATTTTATTATTACTATCAGGAATTTAAATGCAAACAGAAGTGTTATTAAAGATTATCCAGGATGTTTTGGACGAGCATAAAGGACAAAATATTGTCACCTTAGATGTTATAAAAAAATCCAGTTTTACCGATTATATGGTAGTGGTTACCGGCACGTCCGACCGTCATCTACATGCACTGTGTGATTATGCGTCCGACAAAAGTAAGGAAAATGGGGTTAGGCCTTTGGGAATTGAAGGAGGCTTGGGTTCGGGCTGGGTGCTGCTTGATTTAGGCGATATCATTGTGCATGCTATGACAGATCAGGCACGGGATTTTTATCAACTTGAAAAATTATGGTCGGTAGGTGATGTAAAAGAAATTCAGAAACAGGCTGGTTGAGTTTCTTTATAGTTCCCGCGCTCCGGCGTGGGAATTCATTCGGCAGCGCTCCAGCGTTGCGTGACGTGGGAACGATGCGGATTCCTGTTTAAACCCGTAAATTCATCCGAAGCCTTTTTTATTAAAATAGCATCTGTTAAGCTGCTAAGCTTTTACATGGCGATCTATTTAATGCCAAACTTACCAGCAAAGCCAAAATTACCCACAAAAATTTACACTGTAGTGCAAATCAAAGCGCTCGAGCGTATTGCAATACAAGAGTGTGGTATTACTGGCTTAGAATTAATGAAACGCGCAGGGTCTGCGGTATTTTTGCGGCTGCGTGAAAACTGGCCTGATGCCATGCGCATTGCGGTTTTTTGTGGAGCAGGCAATAACGCAGGCGATGGCTATATTGTTGCCACGCTGGCATTACAAGCGGATTTGTCGGTAACAGTATATAGCGCTGTTTCGTGCGAAAAATTAAACGGGGATGCTTTGCTGGCTTATCAGGCTTACTGTGCGCTGCAAGGGCATGTCGAGCCTTTTCAGCCTGAGCAACCGATTGCAGCAGATGTGATTGTTGATGCGTTATTAGGCACAGGTTTGAACAAGCCTGTGATCGGTATTATGGCGCAAGCTATTGAGAATATTAATAACAGTCAAATTCCCGTTATTGCCGTTGATGTGCCTTCTGGCCTGAATGCAGATACCGGTGCAGTTATGGGGTATGCGGTGGCAGCTGATTGTACGGTTACTTTTATCGGTTTAAAACAAGGGCTGTTTACAGGGCAGGCCGCTGATTATTGTGGTGATATTTTTCATGATGGATTAGCCGTGCCCAATGCTGTTTTTGAGCAAGTTCCTTCAGTAACTTACCGTGTTACCGGAGCGCAATTACCGCCCCGTTCGAAATGTTCACATAAAGGTCATTATGGCCATGTATTAGTTATTGGTGGCGACCAAGGTTATTCCGGTGCAGCCAGACTGGCGGGTGAGGCGGCTTTACGTGTCGGTGCAGGGCTTGTCAGTATTGCTACACGCCCAGAACATGCCAGCTTAATGAATGTGGGCAGGCCAGAATTGATGTGTCATGGTATAGACACCGCTAACCAACTGGCCAAATTGTTAGATAAGGCCAGTGTGATTGTTGTCGGGCCAGGCTTAGGCCGTAGTGCCTGGGCCAAAGAATTATTTATTGCGTTAGTTAATGCCACTAATGTGCTTGATGCCCGTAAGCCATTGATTGTCGATGCCGATGCTTTATATTTGTTGGCCAATGCGCGCATAAAACATGCTGATTGGATTTTGACTCCCCACCCTGGTGAAGCCGCTCGACTCTTGCATATTTCTACCCCAGAAATAGAGCAGGATCGGTTTAGTGCAGTTACTGCCATACAAGCCCGCTATGATGGTATTGCCGTTTTGAAAGGTTCAGGTACTTTAATCGCTTCCAGTCATGATATTGCCGTTTCTAATACGGGTAATCCCGGCATGGCTTCAGGCGGTATGGGCGATGTCCTTAGCGGTATTATTGGAGGCTTGGTGGCTCAAGGTTTAACCCTGAAAGAAGCAGCACAGCAAGGCGTGTATTTACACGGTTTGGCAGCCGACAAAGCCCGTGAACATTACGGCGAAAGAGGATTATTAGCCAGCGATCTCATGTTTTTTATTAGTCAGGTGGTTGCATAATGACAAGCTATCTGGCAACGCCGGAAGATACCGAACAGTTTGGTGCTAAGCTTTGGCAGGGTTTGCCATCTAAAGCAGTGGTGTTTTTGCATGGCGATTTGGGTGCGGGTAAAACCACGCTGGTTCGAGGCTTTTTGCGGGCAGGTGGTTTTTTAGGTGCCATTAAAAGCCCAACCTACACGTTAGTTGAAGAGTACAGTATTGGTGCTCAAAAAATATTTCATTTTGATTTATATCGCCTTAGCGAACCCGAAGAGTTGGAATGGATAGGGATTAATGATTATTTTGACCAGAATAGTCTATGCTTCATAGAGTGGCCAACCAAGGGCGCAGGGTTTTTACCGATGCCGGATTATGAAATCCGTTTGATGACTCAAGGTACAGGTCGGCAAATAATAATGCAAACACTGAAGAATGTGTAAAAATAAATGATAGCTACTATTGAAAAACAATGACATACTGCTACAATCTAATCCAAATTATCACCTATTGAGTTGCAGCCATGAAAAATTTATTAAAAATTTTATTTTTCTATGCAGTGCAGTTAGTGTCTGTGCCGGTTTATGCGCAACAAGTTAATGTTCATGCATTGCGTTATGTAACACTGGAAAATAAGCTCCGGTTATTGTTTGATGTTACCGCATCACCCAAACATCACCGCGTTTTTGTACTGAATAATCCTCCTAGACTTGTGATTGATCTTACTGATACGCATGCACAAAAAAACCTGAGCCAACCTTCATCGGCGCACCCCTTATTTGCCAGTATCCGTACTGCACAGCAAAGTGATGATTTAAGAATTGTTGTTGATTTAAAAAAGCCGGTGAATGCTAAAAATTTCGGTCTAAAGTCAAGCAATGCAGACGGCCATCGTTTAATTGTCGATTTAATTGATAAAGGTTTGGCTTCTTATAAGCATGTTGAGAGTGAGCCGGTAGTTCAAATAGAAACGCCAAGAAAAATTGTACAGGCCAAACGTGATGCAAAAGATGAAAAAACAGACGAGCTAAAACCCGTTAAACGACATGGTAAACGCATTATTGTGGCGATTGATGCAGGTCATGGCGGCGAAGATCCGGGAGCAAGAGGTCCGCAAGGCACCATGGAGAAAGATGTTACTTTTTCAATCGCAAAAAAATTAAAAGCTTTTATTGATGCAGAACCCGGTATGAAGGCGGTTTTGGTTCGAAAAGGTGATTTTTATGTGGGGCTTAGAAAAAGAATGGCGATTGCCAGAGCAGTAAGAGCGGATTTGTTTATTTCAATTCACGCTGATGCGGTTCAGGATTCATCTGTAAAAGGTGCGTCTGTATTTACTTTATCTACCAAAGGTGCCAGCAGTGAAGCGGCGCGTTGGTTGGCTAACAGTGAAAATGCTTCTGAGTTGGTCGGGGGCGTTAGCCTTGATGATAAAGAAGATATGTTAGCTTCTGTCCTACTTGATTTATCGCAAAGCGCAACCCAGGAAGCCAGCAATAATGTCGCTTCTAAAATTCTGAAAAACTTTGAAAACATAGGCCAATTACATAAAGGTGATGTCCAGCAAGCCGGTTTTATGGTGTTAAAGTCACCGGATATTCCCTCCATTCTGGTTGAAACAGCGTTTATCTCCAATCCTTCCGAAGAGCTTAATTTATTAAGTAACCGCTATCAAAATAAAATGGCTTCAGCTATCTTTAGGGGCGTGGTTAATTATTTTAAACATGCCACCACTGATAATAGCAAAATGGCTGCTTTATAAAAGACGATATAACGCCGCTGTTAGGCAATCAACGCGTTTAACGCTTACATAAGTCCATTAGGTTGTATAGAATACGTATTTTGCTTTAAATCAGCTCATGCGTATTCACCTTCTCCCTCCCCAACTCATCAACCAAATTGCCGCCGGTGAAGTAGTCGAAAGGCCGTCTTCCATTGTTAAAGAATTAGTTGAAAACTGCTTTGATGCCGGTGCTAGCCAAATTGTTATTGATATAGAGCAGGGTGGTACACGACTCATTAAAATCAGAGACAATGGCTGCGGCATTGAAAAAGATGATCTGTCTTTAGCCTTATCCAGACACGCCACCAGTAAAATCGCTTCACTACACGACTTGGAACAGGTGGCCAGCATGGGCTTTCGCGGTGAAGCCTTGCCCAGCATCAGTTCCGTTGCGCGACTCACCCTAATTTCTCGTGTGGCCAATGATGAGTGTGCTTGGCGGGTGAGTGCAGATGGCTCTGAACGTGATTTTAACCCCCAGCCCGATCCGCATCCGCCAGGCACCACCGTTGATGTGCGTGATCTTTTTTATAATACTCCGGCACGGCGCAAATTCTTAAAAACCGAAAAAACTGAATTTGCCCATATAGAAACCATTGTGCAACGGCTGGCCTTAAGCAGATTTGATATTGGGCTTAGCCTTTTACATCATCAAAAAGAGATACTGACCTTAAAGCCAGCCTTTACTGATATCGAGCAAGAGCAGCGTATTGCAGGTATTTGTGGCCCTGCATTTATTGATAATGCGGTAAAAATTGATTTTGAATCGTCGGGTTTGCGCCTAAACGGTTGGGTGAGTTTGCCGACATTTTCACGCAGCCAGCAAGACATGCAGTTTTTTTATGTCAATGGTAGGCTAATTCGCGACAAGCTGGTGGCCCATGCAATCAAGCAAGCTTATCAGGATGTTTTGTTTCAGGGTCGCCATCCGGTATTCGTGCTCTATCTTACGCTTGATCCGGCTTTAATAGATGTCAACGCCCACCCCGCCAAAACGGAAGTGCGTTTTAGAGAAGGCCGGTTGGTACATGATTTTCTTTTCAGTGCCTTGCATCGATCATTGGCTAATGTACGGCCTGGAAAAACTACAGAACCGGCTTTTGCCTCGCCCACGTTTAATTCTACTTCCGTTTCCGAAAGTTCACGATTACCTCCTACACAGCCATCTTATCGTTTTCAGCGTTCACCGCAACAGGGCAATTTGCCGCTGCATGTTGCAGAAGATATGCAAACTTACGGGCAATTGCTGCATAGCGTTGTAGTTCCAGAAAATAAAGTAACGCCAGCGCAAACTGAACAGGTATACCCGCCCTTAGGTTACGCACTCGCGCATATTAGAAACATTTTTATTCTTTCCGAAACTAAGACGGGCATTATTTTAGTGGATGCGCATGCCGCCCATGAGCGTGTCACTTATGAGCGGTTAAAACAACAGTATGGCAACGGCGTTGTGCCCAGCCAGCCTTTACTATTACCCATTAAATTGACTGTAACTGCCGTAGAAGCTGATGTGGTTGAACAACAAAGTGAGTTTTTTACATCGTTAGGTTTTGAGTTGAATCGCAGCGGCCCTGAAACGATAGTTTTGCGTTCAACGCCTGCTTTGTTAGGGCAAACTGATGTGGATACCCTGATTAAGGATGTTTTGGCCGATTGGCTTGAGCATGGTATGAGCCAGCGTATACAAGAGCGGTCTAACCAGCTATTGTCTACTATGGCTTGTCATGGTGCGGTAAGAGCGCATCGACGACTGACTATAGCGGAAATGAATGCTTTGCTACGAGATATGGAACGTACTGAAAGAAGTGGCCAATGTAATCATGGGCGCCCCACTTGGGTGGAGTTATCAGAACAAGATTTGGATAAGTTTTTTCTGCGCGGACAGTAGTTCAATAATCGGATAGAAATAATAAGTCAACAGGCAAGTTTGAATTTTCAGCAATAAGCGTTGCAAACCAGGAATTTTGGGTTATCAAAATGGTCTATCTGTGTATGTTCAGTATATAGAAAGAGGAAAGCTCATTATGAAACATTTTGCATTAGCCGTTGTTTTTGCTGCAAGCATATTTGGGCTAAATGGTTGTGTGGCCTATGCCCCCCCCATTAGCTATCCTAGTGCTTATGGCGCAGCTCCCTACGGAGGTTATGGCTATGGTTATCAGCCTTACGGCTACGTAACTGTAGGATCGAGATTTTACGGCGGATATAGAGGTGGTTGGGGACGGCATCATTGGAGAGGCCGCCACTGGGGTGGTCATGGTTGGGGGAGGCATGGTTGGCGTTGATAGGTAAGTAAAGTAATAAGCCAATTTATTCAAGTTTTTAAACTATGGCATATAATAAAATATATGTCTCAGTCGCTCTTTTAAAGAAATGTCAGCCTTGCTTAACCATAAGCAGAGTCAGGATCAACAGTTAGGGTTGTATTTACTTTGATCGTGCGGATTACTTACCTCCTCACCTGTTTGTCTTAAATTTGGGGTGATTGTCATGCTAATATTTTTTAAATGTTCCCTAAAGTATTTTAAGCCGCAAGCGTTCAAGGAGTGCTAATCCCACCGATTCTTTTTTGCCTTTTAGCGTTAGGATATTAGCCTTTTTATTAGTTTTTAGAGCATCGGCAATTTCACCAAGCATAGCGACCTTATCAGCTTGGTGGGTATACATTGTCGATGTTTTTTTGGCTGTTGCCATGATTCCTTCATCGCACTTACTATCCTGCGACCATTCCAGTTCTTTCTGAAATTTATTCAATAGGTTCCAAGGTCTATACTTTATGAGGGTCATGTGCATTTCTCCAGGGACAATATTTAAAAAGGGGGCAAGTTTTCAGCTTACAACAAATTGCATCTTTAATCTTGATCTAAATCAAGAGAACGGCATATATGTATAATTGTATTGCATTTTAAATTGTTATTTAACATTTTGAGCTAAATCTATTCCCCACTTGGCTTGCAGATAATCATGCCGGCTATCAAAAATTAATTTCAATTTTTTACCAATGAGCATAGCGTGTAATAGTTGGCCTAACCACGCAAATGGCATGGTGTAAAACACAATATCCTCTAATAATATACCAGCGTTATTTTGAGTTAAAACCACTTCATGGCTCCAAAACTTGAAAGGGCCTACACGTTGTTGATAAATAAAACGCTTGGGCTTTTCACAATGGCTCACTTCCGATAACCATTCCATCGGTATGCCAAACACCGCTTTCATCCGATAGCTGATCATTAAACCGGCATAGATATCGTCAGGCACTGGCGACGTAATATCAACGTTGAAAAAATCCGGTGTAATTTGGTTTAAGTAATAGGGTGAGGAGAAAAATGCCCAAGCTTGTTCAATGTTTAAGGATAATTGTTGTTGGCGGTAGAGTTGGTAGATTTTCATGATTGGGGTGGAAAGCACCAACTTAATTAAAAGGGGGTTCTGCAAATGACTAAAGATTATACTTTCGTACCCGATAGCGCAAAGTTTCCCGTGTAGTGCCTAACGCCCTGGCCGCCGCCACCAGATTATTATCGGTTTTTTCCAAAGCCATTTTAATAATGTAACAATCGATATCATCCAAGGCCATACTGCCATCTAGCGGCAAGTAAATACTGTATTCTGAGTTCACCCCATAGTTTGCAGGATTATTTTCCTGTTTAGGTAGATTCAACCATTGTTCAGGAAATACCTCACCATCAGCAAACAATACACAACGCTCAATAACATTGCGTAGTTCCCGCACATTACCGGGCCAATAATGCGCTTTTAATTTTTTCCAAACTGTAGCGGGAATATCGGTTACGCGGCGACCTGCCTTAGCGTTATATTCAGCAACAAACAACGGCACGAGTTCATCCAAATCTTCTATTGCTTCGCGCAATGGTGGCAGCATCACTTTAAACACGCTTAGCCTATGATACAAATCAGCACGAAAACTACCGGTTTGTGCCATTTTTTCTAAATCCCGATTACTGGCGGCGATAATCTGAACATCCACTGAAATTTCTTTTTCTCCACCTAAGCGGCGGATCTTATGATCTTCAATCGCTTTGAGCAATTTGGCCTGTAAATCTAAGGGCATTTCGCCGATTTCATCCATAAATAACGTACCGCCAGCGGCCTGCTCCAGTAAGCCTCTATGACGGCCCGTCGCCCCCGTGAAGGCTCCTGCTTCATGACCAAATAATTCCGATTCCAGTAATTCGCGGGGTAAGGCGGCGCAATTGACTTCAATTAACGATTGAAGCGCACGCGGGCCACCGTAATGTAAAATGCGTGCCGTTAAGCCTTTACCAGTACCGGTTTCACCGCCAATAATCAACGCACTAAAGGGCACTTGGGTTAACTTGGACAGCATTTTCCGAACGGTTTGCGCGTGGCTGCTGTGCCCCACATAAGCATCCGGTGAATAACCGAGTTGCCGGTTTTTGGTTTGCTCGCTAATGCGACGTTGAATAGTTGCACCGCGTGCTGCACTGGCGACAATTAAATCTAGATGGTCTAAATCACAGGGTTTTTCCAGAAAATCATAAGCCCCAAGCCGTAACGCCCTCACCGAATCAGGTACACTGCCGTAACCGGTTAAAAACAGCCATTCGGCGTAATCGATATTATTTTTTACGGACTCCATAAAATCCAAAGCATTGCCGTCTGGTAGATTCATGTCGGAAATAATCAGCAATGGGCCTATTTTCTTTTTAAGCAACAAGTCTTTTGCTTGCGCCAGAGTAGTCGCCAATACCACTTCCCACCCTGAATTTTGGTAGTGCCGCGATAACTCTGCGCCTAACAGCTTTTCGTCCTCAATAACAAGTAAAGTTTCGATCACTACTATAACTCCAAAAAATCAAGCATCGGGTAAAAATAATAACACACAGGCACCGTGAGTCCTCTGGTTAGCCAATTTGATAGTGCCGCCCAGATCTCTAATAAAGCGCTGCACCATAGCAAGCCCCAATCCGGTACCTTGGGTGTGGCTGGTACGAAAAGGCCGGATACCATAATCGAGCATCTCCTGGGAAAAACCGCTGCCGTTATCGGCGACTTGAATAGTTAAACCCAGTCTATCTTTATGGGCTTTAATGGCGATGGTATCGCCTTGTGTAGACATGGCACCTGCGGCATTCAGGATAAGATTTAACAAAATTTGCCGTATTTCCGATTCCGGTAAAAATACTAACAGCGGTGCTGGTGCATCAACGTCTATATTAATATGCTGGGCAATTTGGTAACGGGCGAGAATAACCAAGTCACGGATTAATACGCTTAAATCGAAATGTGAGGCCGCTTCGGGTGCATGTTTGCTTTGGTCAAGCATTCTATTAAGCAAGCGTGTCAAACGCTTTAGCTCATCATCAATCATCTGCATTCTTTCAGTTTGATTTTTGTCATCAATTTCCCTGCGTAAGTTACTGAATGCCATTTGAATGCCCGCCAAAGGATTGCGGATTTCATGCGCCAGTTCGGCGGCAACTTCGCCGATTGCCGCCAGCCGTTCGGCCCGTGCCAGGCTGTATTGTTGCTCTAATATCGCCTGCGTTGCCAAGCGCACTTCGCGTTGCAGGGATTGCGCGTGCAGACGGTTAGCTTCTTCCAGATCGGCAAGATGAGCGACCATGTGGTTGTAGCTGTCGAACACCGGCAGCAGTAACGGATCAAGATGGTGTATGGCGATAGGCGTGTAGCTTTCTTCGGTGAGCTTTTCCAATAGTTGCCGCAAATCGTTAAGCGGATGCAAAATTCTAAAATGCAAAAATAACATGGCGCCCAGCAAGATCAGAACAAACACTAATAACGCGACATAAAGCTCAGTTTGGGTTTCAAGGTTGATGTCTTCCAGCATGTTTTCACGTTGTAAGCCTTCCTTATCCAAGGTCTCATTCATCGCGTTAAGTACCGCTGATAAACGCTGATGTTTTTCTGGCCGTTCCAGTGAGCCAATATCAGCCAACATTGATTCTATTTTCTGCAAATTCTCCCGCGTCATGGTGGATAAATGCCGTTGGTCCGTCATTAGTTCTTGCATTTTCTTCAAGGTGGTATTGAGCTCCACTGGCGGCACGCTACTATCAGATTCGGTTAGATAATCGAAAACCGACTGTTGCAATCCTACAGATACATTTTGAATGCGATGAGAATAGTTGACGTAGGACACCACCGTTTGAAAGTGATGCACGTTACGCCAAATCATGCCACCCAAAATAGCCAATGCCAGTAATAAAAGTCCAAGAAAAACCAGGCCTCGGCGTTGAGCGGGACGGTAAAAAATGGGCTGCATAGCATCTCCAAATAAAAGTTAAAGCATTGAACCTGCTGAATGTTTATGATGTGGTTTTAGCAAACACCACCACAATACGCGTTCCACCAGTAGTTATAGTGTCTAATTCAAGATACGCTTTGTGCAAGTCGGCAATCTCCTTAACAATTGCCAATCCCAATCCACAGCCATTACCCGGACTGTTCGGCATACGATAAAAACGCTCAAAAATTTTATTTTTTTCACTGTCAGGAATGCCAGGGCCATCGTCTTCAACCGTTAAACTGGCTGTCGGGAAATGATTAAGTTTGACGACAATATTGCCACCCTTGTATCCGTAAGTAATGGCATTATCCAGAAGATTAGTCAGTAACTCCCCTAACAAGATCTCATCGCCAAGAATAAAAATCGAGTGTTCGCTAGATTCCAGGCTTAACTCTATTCGACGTTGCAAGGCCTTGGGGACCCAATCGATACAAACTGCCTTAATCACACTATAAAGATTGACCGGTTTTAATTCATTCATGCCATCAATAGGCCCTGACTTTGCCAATACCAACAATTGGGTAACCGTGTGCGATAAACGGTCCGCTGAATTTTGCATTTGCAACAGGGCTGGCTTCATTGCCGACAAATCTTGTTCACGTAACGCTCGCTCTGCCTGCACAACCAAGCCAGCCAAAGGGGTGCGTAATTGATGTGCCGCATTGGCAATAAATTGTTGCTGGGCATCAATAGCGATGGTCAAGCGTTCAAACAAGCCATTAATGGTATCGGTAAGTGCGCGAACTTCCAAAAAAACATGGGCTTCCTGAATAGGGCTTAAGTCGCGTGAAGAACGTTGTGTAATTTTATCGGCTAACACATGCAGAGGCTGCAAGCCGCGTTTCAAACCTATCAACAAACAAAGGCTGGCAATAACAACCAAGACAAATTGTGGTATCAAATCAGCCAAAAGAATATCGATCATCATTTGCTGGCGCTTATTGAGGGTTTCCGCCACATGAACAAAAAGCTTGTCCGGCGTTTCCTTTTTCAGCACCTGCATGGACACCACACGTACCGGTTCGCCATTAATGTCGGCCTTAAAAAAAACCGGATGCGCCCAATCTACCGGCTCTACAGCCTCCGGTACTAACGCATCTCCGGCCAGCAAACCTTTTGTGGCTGAACTGATTTTGAAATATGTTTTATCCAGATCATCCCATTTGATGATCTCCAGTGCTGCGGGTGGGAGCTCAACAATTATATCGGCATCCTTAACTTTAATTTCCTGTGCCAAAGAACGTGCCGAGTCCAGCAACCAGCCATCATAGGTTTTATCCACATAATGCAGGGTAACAAAATAAGATAAAACCGACTCCAGCGAAATAAAAAAAATCAACGGTATAATCAGGCGAAACAGAATTCCGGTTTTAAGACTTTTCCTTTTAGGCATCGCTGATCTCCAATAAATAGCCCAGGCCGCGCAGGGTTCTTATTACTCCCCCATAAGGCTCTATACGTTTTCTGACCCGATGGATGTATACCTCAATGGCATTGTCGGCGAGTGCATCGCCTTCCGTGGGTAAGCGCTGTGCCAGCCGGTCTTTACAAACAACTTTCCCTGCCTGTAGCAACAGTATTTCCAGCACGGCGTATTCGCGCGGCGATAGCATCATATCCTGACCATCGGCCAGAATCCGATGGTCATGGGTATTAAGAGCCAGGCGGCCAAGCACAATATCATTATGAAAGCCGCCGTAGCAACGTCTGATCAGCGCATGGATTCTGGCCTCCAATTCCCTAAGTTCAAAGGGCTTGGTCATATAGTCATCAGCTCCCTGCTCAATGCCTTGTATTCTGTCGTTGATGCCATCGCGTGCCGTTAAAATTAATATTGGCATAGGGACTTTACGCCGCCGTAATTGCCGTAATAACGCTAACCCATCCATATCTGGCAAGCCTAAGTCCAGCACGATCAAATCGAAATCTTGTGCCAGCATCAGATGCTCGGCGTAAGCGCCGGTTGTTGCACACGTCACCGAATAGCCACTTTTGCTTAAGGTATATAATAAGCCATCCGCTAATACGGCATCATCTTCTACTAGCAAAATGTTCATTTAGCTGCTCAGTTAGCATTGAAAGGTTGTTGAAAGGTTGTGTGCATACACTAAGCTCATATTAAACGTTATTAAGGTTTTGATCAAAATCATCAGCCTGAAATAAATTACTCAAAATAAATCAAGCCATTTGAATCATGGAGCGAATACAATATGCAATCGTTTGAAAAATTATTATTGGAAAACAAGGCGTGGGCGGCAGAAAAAAAACGGGTGGATCCTAAGTTTTTTGAACAGTCGGCAAAAGCGCAAAACCCTGAATTTCTCTGGATAGGCTGCTCAGATAGCCGCGTACCTGCCGAAATTATCGTCAATGCCGAACCCGGAGAAATTTTTATACACCGCAATATCGCCAATCAAATGGTAGAGACCGATTTTAATTCGCTCAGCGTTTTGCAATATGCGGTCTCTGTATTAGATGTCAAGCACGTTATCATTTGTGGCCATTACAATTGCGGCGGTATTAAGGCGGCTTTAGGCAAACAAAACCCTAATCTGGTCATTACCAACAAATGGCTGATGCATATTAAGGATATTTACCGTTTCCATAAAAATGAAATTGATGCCTTACCCACCGAAGAACAACGTGTTAATCGATTGGCTGAACTCAATGTGATTGAACAGGTAAAAACTATCTCCCATACCTCAATTATTCAAGGTGCCTGGCACAATCATCAGCGCCCTGTGCTGCACGGCTGGATATATGGCTTATCTGATGGCTTACTGAAGCGACTTATTACACTCTATCCAGACACCCCTCTTGACCCTGTCTATAAGTATGATTTTCAAACAGAGCGCACCTATTAACTATTTAATAACTAACTCAATATAATGCATAAACACATCGGCTTCTATGCAAAGCATTTAAGGAGCGATATTCCCGCTGGTCTTGTCGTATTTTTGGTCGCGTTGCCGCTTTGTCTCGGTGTGGCCTTAGCCTCTGGCGCACCGCTGTTTTCAGGATTAATCGCCGGTATGGTGGGCGGTTTGGTTGTTGCGTGGGCAAGTGGTTCTCAGTTAAGTGTTTCAGGCCCTGCCGCTGGATTAACGGTTATCGTTTTTAACGCGATTGAAAGCCTGGGCAGTTTTCCTGGTTTCCTGGTGGCTGTTGTGCTGGCTGGGTTTCTTCAGCTTGTGTTCGGTTTTCTGAGGGCAGGCATCATCAGTGCCTATTTTCCTTCCTCGGTTATTAAGGGCATGTTGGCGGCCATCGGTTTAATACTCATCATGAAGCAATTACCCCATGCAATTGGTTACGATGCCAGTTTTGAAGGCGATGAAAGCTATATGCAGGAAACCGCATCTTCAACGGTCGAAGAGTTACTGAGTGCGTTACACTTGATTTCACCAGGCGCAACACTGGTTAGTGTAGCGGCATTGCTAATATTGATACTGTGGGAAGCTGCTTTTATTAAACGCATTGCTGCGTTAAGAATGATTCCTGGTGCCTTGATCGCGGTTATCTGGGGTGTAACTTACAATGCCGTAGCTTTAATTAAAGCCCCTGACTGGGCAATCTCCAGCAAGCACTTAGTGTCACTGCCGGTAACAGACAATCCAACGGCATTTCTTCAGCTGTTTACTTTCCCTGATTTCAGCTTTCTAAGCAATCCGCAGGTGTATAGCATAGCGGTAACCTTAGCGATTATTGCCAGCTTGGAAACCTTATTAAGCCTGGAAGCGGTGGATAAAATGGATCCTATAAAACGGGTTGCACCGACCAACCGGGAACTGAAAGCTCAAGGCGTTGGCAATATGCTCAGTGGTTTGATTGGTGGTTTGCCAATAACAGCCGTGATAGTGCGCAGTGCCGCCAATGTCAATGCCGGTGCTCAGAGCAAAGTGTCTTCTTTTGTTCACGGCCTGTTATTACTTTGCAGTGTTATGTTTTTTGCCCGCTTTCTTAATCATATTCCGTTGTCTTGTCTTGCGGCTATTTTGTTGCAAACCGGCTATAAACTGGCAAAACCTAAGCTTTTTATGGAGTTTTTCCATAAAGGCTGGAATCAGTTGATTCCGTTTGTCGCCACTATTGCAGCAATATTGTTGACTGATTTATTGAAAGGTATCATCGTCGGCATATTGATCGGCCTGTACTATGTCATCCGCGCCAATCACCATGCCGCTATTTCAATGAGGCAATCAGGCAATCACTATTTGTTGAAATTAAATAAGGATGTCAGTTTTCTTAATCGGGCATTGCTAAGAAAGTTTTTCGATCGGATTGAGGAGGGCAGTACTTTGATTATTGATGGCTCGAAAACACGGTTTATCGACCATGATATTCTCGAAACCATTGAAGATTTCTTACAGGCCGCGCCAGATGCCAATATAAAAGTGGAAACCATCGACTTAAAAGGCAAAGAAAAAATTAAATATTTGGAGGACTAATCCAACCCCCCAAATATTATCGATTCGTCACCGTGAAAGGGTTGGTGTTGGGTAGGCTAAATGCTCGCAAGGCAGAAAACAAGGTAGCTACTTTATGCCAGCCCTTTCACGGTGAAAACTTAATAGATGATTCTACAGCAGAGCTATCATTTGTTAATCAGACAACTGGATTATATGAGGCTAACTATTATGGTATTGCCAAGACTTTCAATCAACAATCCTAAAGCCATTATAAAACTGGTATTAATACTGGTCGCCTTGGTTTTATACGACACGCTATGGGATTTGTTTTTATCGCTACTCCATTTTGTGTTGGGAACCCTTCATATCTTGTTCGAGTTTTGCGAACACACGCTCGAAAGGCTTATTGAACATATTTTTCACGCCGATCCACGCACCGCTGAAATTATTGTCTTTTATATCATACTCAGCATCGGCGCTTACGTTGCGTTTAAATTGATGCAGGCGTTACCACAGTGGTATGGCAAATTAGCTGAACAACTGACTGACTACTGGCACAACGAAAAAACCAGAACCGTAAGCTATTGGCAACATCAACCTACTGCCGAAAAAATAAAATGGAGTTCGATTTTTATTACCAGCACATTTTTCATGTTTCTTTGGATTTTTAGCTAAGCTGGACATATCATGCGCATTAACCTCCAGTGTCCGGTTTAGTTTCCCTATACCGCAATTGCCTCGCTGCCAACGGATGTTCTGAGTAAGGCAAATGGCTATCCAGGCCAGTAAATTCGCATGAACCACCACGCGCTTCATAATTGTGTTGAAAATCATGAAAAAACTCCATGACGGTATGGTCAATCAGCGTGGTGCGATTGAGCAGGAACACCACCGACTTACCGTTTTCCAATTTAGCCAGCGCATTTTTTAAGGACAGGAAATTGGAGAAAATAACCGCATCTTTGATTTCAACCACATAAGAATCTGCCTGGGTCGAATCAATATTAAAATGAATTTTATACAAGTTCTCAAATTTGATTCCGCGTGCCAAGTGGATTGCAAATTTAGCGACAACCCCCATCGCGACACCGATCAGTAAATCGGTTGCGATGACACCCACAATGGTAATCACGAACAAAAATAATTGTTCAATACCTATGCCCATCACTTTGGCAAATGCTTGCGGTGATGCTAGACGAAAGCCGGTAAATACTAATAGCGCCGCCAGTGAAGCCAGCGGGATACTGTGAATTAAACGCGGGAACAACATCACAAATAACAGTAACAGCGCGCCATGGAAAAAATTAGCCCAGCCGGTTTTTGCACCGTTATTTACATTAGCAGAGCTACGTACAATTTCCGCAATCATGGGTAAACCACCCAATAAGCCACACAGAAAGTTGCCTATACCTACAGCCGTTAAATCTTTATCCAGATTAGAATGGCGTTTGTAGGGGTCTAATTTGTCAACTGCCATTGCACTCAGCAAACTTTCCAAACTACCTACCAGACCAATAGCAACAACCGCTTCCCAAAATTCCAGAGATGCTATCTTGGAAAAGTCAGGAAAATAAAAGCTGGACATAAAATTATTAGAAATGGCTACTAAAAATTTTGGGCCAACAGTGGCTTCATGGTGTGGCAAAAAAGTCGCATCCGGCAAAAACAGGTACATGTGTTGATGTTCTAAATCAAAATATTTTGCCAATGCAATACCTACCAAGACCACAATCAGTGGTGCAGGAATCATCTTTAGCGTGGGATTTTTAACTTGTGACCACACAATTAAAATGGCTAAACCGGTAAAGCCAATCATGGCAATTTCAGGATTCAGATTCATCAGGCTGTGGGGGATTTGCGCCATGGTACTCATCAGGCTGCCTTTTTCCGGCGTAACGCCTAGTACGACATGGATCTGTTTGGTCATGATGATAATGCCAATCGCGGCTAACATCCCGTGTATGACTGATGCCGGGAAAAACGAACTTAATCGACCCGCTTTAAACACTCCCATACCAATTTGCAAGACACTGGCAATCACAATGGCCGCCAAAGTATACCGGTAACCCGCCATCGCATCGCCTTCGCCCAAGCTTTGTACGGCATCTAAAACAACAACAATCAAGCCCGCCGCTGGACCATTAATAGTGACATACGAGCCACTGAGACGCGAAACCACCAAGCCACCTATTATGGCGGTAATAATTCCGGCGGAAGGTGGGAAACCAGATGCCATCGATATGCCGAGACATAACGGTAAGGCAATCAAAAAAACCAGAAAACCGGACAGTAAATCACTGCGCCAATTTTCTTTTAAACCGGCAAAACCGGTTTTTGGTACATCAGACAACAGGGCGTTGCTCATATAAAAACCTCATTATTATTGAATACACATCATTTTTATTTAAAGTTATAGCGATAAGCGTGCCAATATCAATAAATAATAGCAATGCATTGATAAATAATAACTAATTGATTTTTGGGTTTTATTTTTTTTTATCAATACGTTCTTGCCGGTTCAAATAAACCATAGCTGTGGTTTATTTGAACCATTTCTGCGCTTACTTCTTAATGTGATTATCAGATAGGTTAATTTTCGCGTCCCCCTAAATTTTGCATAGTTACTGCGTACCAAATTCTCCAGATGGTTCACTTAAACCATTGCAGTGGGGCAATTCAACCATTTAAAGTATTCTTAAAGAAATAACATTATAAATATCATAAGCATAATAGATGGCATGATAAGTGCTTATAACTAAATATCATCCTGAATTAAATGCCAACTGCTATTAATTGATATTTAACTTCATCAAATTCCTGGTATTTCCTCATCGAGGTTTAACTACAAAATGAAAATGGACAATCATACGGTTTATACAATGAATACTAAAGCACCTGAGCCACCCAGCAGCGTAGACAAATTTAATCTTGATAAGGCTATTGAACACATCGCTCACTGGCTACCTACCCAAGGCCCTATTAAAGATTTTATTCATCACAATACCTTGCATTCCGTTCAGCATTATCCTTTTCACCAAGGCGTTGCGGTCGCTGCAAAAGTATTTGGTGCCAGAAGTTATCTGCCACTGGACGATTACAAAAGTCTGTATAACAAAGGCAGAATAACCCCAGCTGCACTTGAATGGGCGGTGGCACGCTCCGGCTTAATCGGTAAAGCACAAGATGGGCTTACCTCAAGGTTATTTGTAAAAGACACGCACAGTCATTATCCACCGCTTTCTATTGCCAATAATGGTATACGCAATGCACTGCTTAACCACTTGGAAATAGATTTAAATGCACAAGTGCATCCGGTTATTTTTCGTTTATTAGGTAATTATCTTGATCAAGGCATCAGCCGCTGGACCATGCCCAAAGATGGTGAGCGTTTCTGGGACTGTATATTAAGGCTTGTACACAACAGTTTTTTACCGCTTTATCCTTTTCATGACAGCTATATTCGTGAGCTATTGCTGGAAACACCGGATCAAGTGATTGCTACTTGTTTAGATAAAATAGTCGGTGACGAAGCTTTATACGAACAGTATTTACTGGAAATATTGTTGGCGCATCCTGGCTGGTCAGGCATGGTCAGTATGATTGAGCAAGCGCCGCAAATACTATTAGTGCCCCGGTTGATTTCTTTAAAAGAACTGATTGCGGTAGAGTTGGCGTGTGAGCTGGCCTTTCTGCATAAGAAAAAAGGTGAGGGCTTTCAAAATATTGCGCAACTACCCGCGCTTGCCAGCATTCCGCGATTGGAGAGTGTCGCTAATAGCGCAAAAGTATCTGTGCGCTTAAAAGTATGGCACGAAGCCATGGAATGGGCCTTGCATACAGAGCTATTAACCGCCATCAAAACTCAGCAAAAACCGCCTGAATCCGATGCAACATCAGCGATGAAAATACAGGCATTTTTTTGTATTGATGACCGGGAATGCTCAATACGCCGTCATTTGGAAACGGTAAACCCTAATATTGAAACTTTCGGGGCGGCTGGATTTTTTGGTATCGATTTTCTGTATCAGGGCTTGGATGATGCCTATCCTGTGGCTCAGTGTCCTGTGGTTATCACGCCTAATCATTTGGTTATGGAATCCGGCAAGCCGCCAAAACCCAAGGACAGTGATTTTACCAACATGCACTTTACCTCGCACAGCCTGTTTAGAGGTTGGCTATTTACCCAAACCTTAGGGATAGGCTATGCCATACGACTGGCTTGGAATGTGTTTCGCCCTAGCTCACAGTTGCCGAAAATAAAAACCCTCAGTGAAGTTCCGGCCCATTCCAAGCTGCATTTACTCAGAGAATCTGATACGCCCACTAAGGATGGCTATTTATTGGGGTTTTCATTTACCGAAATGGCTGATCGCGTGGGCGGCCTGTTAACCAATATTGGTTTAACCGATAACTTTGCTGCTTTGGTAGTGATTGTGGCGCACGGTTCCAGTAGTGTGAATAATCCCCATTTCGCGGCTTATGACTGTGGCGCTTGTTCCGGTAAACCGGGATCACCCAATGCCCGTGCTTTTGCCTGGATGGCCAATCATGAATCGGTACGTAAAATACTGCGAGAACGTGGCATTGATATCCCTACCAACACCCGCTTTATTGCTGCGTTGCACAATACCAGCCGGGATGAAGTCACTTATTTTGATGCCCAGTTGCATGAAACTTTCGCGTTTAAAGAACTGGATGCGTTTAAAGCCACCATGACGCAAGCGTTGGAACTTAATGCCAAAGAGCGTTGCCGCTGGTTTGAGCTAGCTCCTAAAGCCCTTAAAAAATCGCACCAACATGTTCGCGCCCGTGCATCGTCAATCTTTGAACCGCGCCCCGAATACAACCATTCTAATAATTTGTATTGCGTGGTCGGAAAGCGGGAATTAACTAAAAACCTATTTCTTGATCGCCGTGCCTTCCTACATTCTTATGCCGCAGAAACGGATGCCACAGGCGCTATTTTGGTTAAAATTCTGGGCGCAATTATTCCGGTTTGTGGTGGTATTAATCTCGAATATTTGTTCTCCAGAATTGATAATTCTGTGTATGGCGCGGGCACTAAATTGCCGCATAACGTGATTGGCTTGCTGGGTGTTGCGAACGGTGTCGAAGGCGATTTGCGTACCGGTTTGCCGCAACAAATGATTGAAGTCCACGAGCCGGCACGTTTGCTTATTGTGATTGAGCAAACGCCAGAGATTATCGATAAGGCCTTGGCCAAAATCGGGGCGCTTAAAGAATGGCTGGATAATGACTGGGTTCGTGTTGTCGCGTGCAGGCCTATAGATAGAGAGCTGTCGTTGTACTCGCTGTCTGGCTGGCAAGATATTGACTTACCCACAGAAGCATCAACGCCTTTATTCACGCGTCCGGAACATTTGTTTGATATCCAAAACCAAACCATACCGGCACAACAATTGACACGGAGCGCGTCATGAATCAACTTATACTCGCGTGCCAGTTTATACCGGCGCTAGGCTTTTTATTGGTGTTTTTATCGCCTAATAACGAGAAAGTAATCTCGACTATTAGCGCCTGGATTACCCATTTAACAGGCTTAAGCATTATTGTCATGCTGGCGCTGTGGGCAAGCCAAGGGTTCCCCAATGTTGAGTACGAATGGTTTAGCTTGTACGAAACAGCGGATTATCACTTCCCGGTTCTGTTTTTTCTGGATCGGGTCGGCGCGGTTTATTTGCTGTGTGTATGGATTATTTTTTCTATTATCGTTAAATACTGCCGCTATTATTTGCACAGGGAAACCGGTTATAAACGCTTTTTCTTGAATATTTTTGGCTTTTTATTCGGGCTTAACCTAATTATTTTGTCCGGTTCTATTGATATGTTATTTGCTGGCTGGGAGATTGTCGGCATTTCATCCTTCCTGTTGATTGCCTTCTATCGCCACCGGGTACAGCCGATAAGAAATGCACTGCGGGCTTATACAATCTATCGTTTTTGCGATATTGGCTTGCTGCTGGGCACCTGGATGAGCCACATGTTATTTCACGAAAGTCCGCATTTTAGCCAACTCAACAGCCTGTATGAAAGCACGCTATTGGCCTCATTAGGCTACGGCGAATTATCACTGCTCACCTGTTTAATTATTATTGCCGCCTCGGGCAAGTCGGCACAATTTCCGTTCTGCTTTTGGCTGCCGCGTGCTATGGAAGGGCCAACGCCTTCCAGTGCCATTTTTTATGGTGCTTTGTCTGTGCATTTAGGTGTTTTCTTGCTGCTGCGCACCGACCCGATCTGGAGCTACCACTATATTACCCGCGCCATTATTTTTAGTATCGGCTTATTGACAGTCTTTATCGCCAGCCTGTCTGAAAAAACCCAATCCAATATTAAAGGCCAGATTGCTTACGCCTCCATCACCCAAGTGGGCTTTATGTTTATCGAGCTGTCCTTAGGCTTGGATACGCTGGTGTTATTCCACTTTATGGGTAATGCTTTTTTACGCTGTTATCAGTTGCTGGTGTCGCCTTCTATTATCACGCATTTATTACGGGTAGAAGGGGCTGCGGATACTGATTTTTACGTTGAAAAAAGCCCGATGCGCCAGTTTTTGCCCATTTCCATACGCAACCAGTTACCGGAGGTGTTACAAAACACTTTATATGTATTTTCGTTACAAGAAGGCGGTCTGGAATTTTTAGTACGCAGTTTATTATGGACACCGTTTAAACGCATCGGGGGTTGGATAAATGCGCTTAATTTATGGTGGACAGGATTAGTCGTCTTGGTAAATGTCAGTATTTGTGCAGCGATGATTACTGCGGGTATAGATATGAAATACCTGGCCATACCCGTCTCATTAGCGATGATTGTTGCCTCATCCAGCGCCTTTAGCCAAAAGCACAGCCCGTTTAAAGTATGGAATAGCATCTTATTAAGTTATGTGCTTTCCGGGGTCGCGGTTTTGATGATTAACCCCAATATTGGCTCTGATGTATTGATGTTTTTTTCTGGCATTTTTCCTTCCTGGCTATTAGGGATCATTGTTTTACATAAGCTGCTTAAAAACCAAAATTTCAAAGAGGCGCCGTTTGCTTTTAGGGCCATGGCAGAAACCCAGCCCAAGTTGTCGCTGCTATTGTTTATCAGCTTCTTGGGGATAGTGGGCTTTCCTATCACCCCTGCGTTTTTAAGTGAAGACATTCTGCTAGCCCATGCCAGTAGCGAGCATCCCTGGTTTGCCTTGCCTATCACTATTGCTTTTGTGGTTAACGGGATAGCGGCGGCACGGGTCTATTTGAGATTGTGCATGGGTAGAGCTAACGAAACATATAGCGTAACGAACTAATTTATAGGA
The DNA here is from genome assembly GCF_043729335.1 of Crenothrix sp. Lineage (NCBI taxonomy): Bacteria > Pseudomonadati > Pseudomonadota > Gammaproteobacteria > Methylococcales > Crenotrichaceae > Crenothrix > Crenothrix sp. The sequence goes on from NZ_JAYTLQ010000019.1 coordinate 89,217, forward strand.
GCACTATTTATGATAAGCAAAAAAAATACAGCATTAAGCGTTTCAGTGTTAATCCTAAACGCAATCATTTTTATACCGCCTGTTGCAGCAGAGGATGATGTATTCCAAGATTCCGGTAGTTGGTCGCAAATAGTGGGTGAAGGTAGCTTGGGGTTTATTGACCCTAAACTGAGCAAGGCGCGAATATGGCTGGAAGGCCAGGCTCGTGTCAATGACGACTTCGGCCATTTTTATCAGGGCATGGTGCGTGCTGCTGTGGGCTATTCCATCACTGACCGCGCCACATTGTGGGCGGGTTATACCTGGTTGCCGACCGAAAATATCGGCAAACCCTATGTTAACCAGCAGGATGTCTGGCCGGCGTTTCGTTATGTATTACCTACCGACTATGGCCCAGTCACTTTTAGAACTATGCTGGAAAGTAATTTTATCCCCGGCAGCGATGTGCGGTTTCGTCCCCGCCAAATGGTCAAGTTTATGCATCCGTTTGAATTTCAGCCAAAACTCAGCTTTATCACCTGGGACGAATTTTTTATCCGTGTCAATACCACAGCTTCTGGCCAGGCAGGTTTTGACCAGAACCGCGCTTTCGTGGGGCTAGGCTGGACGTTTAATAAAAACTTCCGTCTTGAAGGAGGCTATATGAATCAATATCTGGATGATGCCACCCATACCAATAATACTATGCGTCATTTGGCGATGGTGTCATTATTTATGAATTTTTAAATAATGCCGACAGTTTATTATAAAAAATTTTTTATTATAGGAATTTATACGCAATGAGTATTTTTAATAAGTTCAAAATGATTTCTTCTCTTACAGCGATCATTATCATTAGTGGCTGTGGAGGGTACGGCAATGGAATGTACGGGAATACGAACTCTAATGGACAAGGTTCAGGGGGAGGCAACGCTATGGGAAGTGGAAATTATGGCGGACTGTTTGGTAATGCAGGATCTAATGTATTAGGCTCTGTCGTCAGTAGTGCAATGGGCGGTGGTATTGGGGGCACCGTTCTAAGTTCTATTATTCAAGGGATGGGGAGTAACGTCTTAAATGGACAAATTGGCTCTCAATTATCCCCGACTGACCAAAACTTTAGACTTCAGCAATTAGGGGGTGCGGTTCATTCAGGAACTGTCAAGCAAGCACAGCAATGGACTAATCCGCAGACGGGCAATACCATCGCGCTTAACCCAGTTGGCCAGCAAACTCTCCATTCAACCACACAGCAAACTTGTCAAAACCTGCAAGAAACGGTCACGCAGCCTAATGGCCAGAACATTACCGAAAACCGATTGGCTTGTTTAAATGCGCAAACGGGAAAATGGAATTTGGTGCATTAAGATTTTTATTTTAGATTTATAGCCCTAAGATAATAGATGCGTCGTGTATGCGCGTACGCTGGTTTTTTATACTTTTGTTTATTGCAGTTCTGGAAATTAGGGGCAAGCAGGATTTGATCAAAACCGTGGTTTCGTTGGGCTTGGTTGGACGTTTAATAAAAACTTTCGTCTTGAGGGAGGCTATATGAATCAATATCTGGATGATGCTACCTATACCAATAACACTATGCGGCATTTGGCGATGGTGTCATTATTTATGAACTTCTAAACTTTGCTCTACAATTGGTTTATACATCTGCAACGCTTATTCGTCTACTTTCAGACGAAGAGCAATCAGCAGATACCAACGAGGAAATAAGTTATGCGCATACGCTGGTTTTTTATACTTTTATTTATTGCAGTTCTGGAGATTAGTCCGATACCCATCACACCCTTAATACTCATTTGGATCGTGCTGTTTCGGCCAGCGTGGTTTTATAACGCTGTGCTCAAAATTTATGGCAAGCAGCCGTGATGGGGATAGAACTGGCCATGTCTTCAACATTTATTTGTTGTCCAAGTTGCGGAAGCAATCAAGTCGCTAAACGGGGTAAAACCAATAATGGAACACAGCGTTATAGCTGTTTGGAAACCAATTGCTTAATGCAGACGTTCATCCTGGACTACAGCTATAACGGTTGTGTCTCCCATGCAAAGCAGCAAATCCTTGCTATCGCGGTATCCACTAATAATATTCGTAATGTCGCTTTGGAGCAGGACATTAGTTCGAGTACAGTTATTAAAAAGAAGAAAAATATAACGCTGCATTGATTTTTTTTGCCTGAACAAATGTCATCGGTATGTAAAAGCAACTCAACTGGGTAAATCAGCGCTTGCCCGTTTCAGAATAATATTTTGCTAAAAAGACAAACATTACAAAATGGTAATGTGTCGGAAGCTTTCCTGCAATGTGCGCTACGTTATTCTATATTCGAAATCAGGCACACCGTCTGATATGAATAAGGATTGAAAATGAGCCATAAATATAGCAAAACCCTGATAGCTACACTTAGCATGGTTATCATAACCGGCATCACTGTTAACTTAGCCCAGGCCACTGAAGCGAAAGAAAATAAAGCCAAAGAGCTAGCGCTTTTTAGCCAGGCAAAAATTTCATTAACCGATGCCATCAAAGCCGCAGAACAAAAAACCGGCGGCAAGGCCGTAGAAGCAGATATAGATGATGAATCAAGTTCGGTTCAGTTTGAAATCGGGATTCTTAAAGACAGCAAGCTCCATGAAGTGATGGTGGATGGCAAAACGGGTGACGTCGTTAAAGTTTCCCAGGATGATGAGGCTAACGAAGGCGCTGAAAACGAGAAAGAGTAAACTTAATGCCGGGGCATATTTGGCCCGGCATTGTTTTGAAACTATGAAAATATTAATTACTGAAGATGATCATGAAACCTTGACTTATGTCTCAGCAGGTTTGCAACAGGCAGGTCATATTGTCGACTCGGCAAAGGATGGCTATGAAGGTTTGTTCCTGGCCAAAGAGGGAGACTATGATTTGCTGGTTGTCGATCGCATGTTGCCGGGTCTTGATGGATTGAGCCTGGTAAAAATGTTGCGTAGTGCCGGTTGCAATATACCGGTGCTATTTCTTACCACTATGTGCGGCATTGATGATCGTGTTGAAGGCCTAAATGCGGGTGCTGATGATTATTTAGTCAAACCGTTCGCTTTCAGTGAGCTTAGCGCACGGGTCAATGCGTTGCTACGCAGGCCAAGAGAGTCAGTAGAACAAAAAATCTTGCAGGTTGCAGGGCTTGAAATCGACCTGCTGAAAAGAGCTGTCAGGCGTAGTGGGCAACTCATTGATCTACAGCCCACTGAATACCGTCTGCTTGAATATCTGCTACGCCATGCCGGGCAAATTGTTACACGCACCATGCTGCTGGAAAGCGTCTGGGATTTTCATTTTGACCCCAAAACTAACATCGTTGAAACCCATATCAGCCGCTTACGTGCTAAGTTAAATACGGGCAACAAATCCGATCTCATTCATACCGTGCGCGGCGCTGGCTATCTCATTCATGAAGCTAATTAGCAGGGTTGGCAGCATCAGTTTTAAATTGTCGGCCTTATATTTAGGGCTGTTTTTAGTGTCATTTCTAGCGATTGGCATAGCCGTTTATATGTTAACGACCCAGACCCTGGAGCAACAGCTTAAAAACAGTATCGAGATGGAAGTGAATCGGCTGAAAACTGAATATGATTCAGGTGGTATAGCCGAATTGGCAGACGAAATTAACGAAGTTGATGGAAAGGGCTCACGCAGTCTTCTTGAATACGGGGTTATTCAGGGTAATGGTACGTTGATAGCGGGAAGCTTCTCAGGTTTTAAAAATTTTGCGGGCTGGCAGACTGTCACGCAATCAGCTAAGGCCAATAAAGTAGGAAATACATTTCTCTATGTCAGGGTTATAGCTTTATCCAATAATATTTGGCTGGGGGTAGCTCATAACGGCGAGACTATTCAGAATGCCGGTGCGGCGATTATTCGGGCATTTATTTGGGGCTTTGTTTTAGTTATTTTTCTGGGTGCAATGGGCGGGCTGTACCTGAGCCGCGCTTTCCTGAGAAAAATACAGAGCATTACAACATCGACACAGGCCATTATTGCAGGCGATCTAAAGCATCGATTGCCCGTTTCAAAAAACCGCGATGAACTCGATGAGCTGGCTTTTTTGCTAAACCGTATGCTGGATAAAATTGGCCTGTTACTTGAGAATATCCAGCAAGTTTCCAATGACATCGCACACGATCTGCGTACGCCGATCAGCCATTTAAAATTCAGGCTGGAAGATACACTTACCAAGAACCTCACGGCTGAGCAATACCCAGAACGCATAGCCTTCGCCATTGAAGAAGTTGACAGCATTCTTGATACTTTCTCCGCCATGCTGAGAATTTCCCAGATAGAATCCGGTTCCCGCCGTAGCGGTTTCAAAACCGTTAATCTCAGTGCTATCGTTGTTTCGGTGATTGATGCACTACAACCGGTCGCCGAGGAACAGGGGAAAGCTATTCGCGTAGACATTGATCAAGATGTCACACTGACCGGTGATAAAGAACTGCTGACGCAACTGGTCTTTAATCTGCTGGATAATGCCATCTTGCACACGCCTTGCAACACACAGATACAGGTCAGTCTGCGATTGTCAGATGCGCACATTGAATGGGTGGTGGCAGATAATGGTTCAGGTATTGCTGAAGTCTATCACCAGAAAGTATTCCAACGTTTTTACCGCCTTGAGCAAAGCCGAACCACGCCAGGTAACGGCTTGGGCCTTAGCATTGTTGCTGCTATCGTAGCGCTGCATGAAGGGAGCCTAACGCTGTTTGATAACAAGCCAGGTCTTAAAGTTGTACTACAGTTGTCGAGTCAATGAATGACTCCTTTCTCGTCCACTTAACCGTACCCACCTTTGAATACAGTCATAATGCCCAAGCCATTACATCGACAGGGATTTCAAACAACCTCGCTAATGAGATTATTTTGCGTATTAACGACACTGTTTTCGCTAGCGTGTACGACTTACCATGCTAAAACATTAAATACTCAAACGGTAGCCCAATACAACAAAACGCCATCATCAGATCAGTTACAAATGCTGGCATCTCACATTAAACACTCTTTACTTAAGCCGGTGGTATTTGAGTTATCGGATGGTTTATCCCCTGATGAGGCGGCGATTTTAGCGGTTTTGCAAAATAAAGATTTGCGCCTTGCCAGAAATAAACTGGGCATTGCCAATGCTCAATTATTACAGGCGGGTTTATTACCTAATCCTCGTCTTGCCTATAATATTGCCGGAACCACAGGGGGATTAGATGCAGGCAAGGTAACAGGCTACGGTTTGAGTTTAGATTGGGAAGTCACTGCCTTGTTAACACAAGCCAATAGAGTTTCTGGCGCTAGTGCCGAACAAAAATCAGTTAATTTGCAAATTGCCTGGCAGGAATGGCAAGTGGCGCAAGCCGCAAAATTGGCGTGTTATCAATGGCTAGTGTATGCCCAGCAACAAGCCTTGTTAGAAGATAGCCTGCAACGTTTGACGCACAATAACGAACAGCTAAAAATAGCCGTCGATAAAGGTTTGATTACTGCGTTGGAAAGTATGTCCGGCGTCACCGCACAAACCACGCTGGAAAATCGTTTAGAGGGTGTGCTAGCTCAAAAAAGCCTACATCAACAACGACTCAACCGAGCGTTAGGACGGCAGCCCGATGAGTCTATTCCGTTTCAGGAAACCACCGCATTGCCTGAAGAATTGACTGTGTCCAGCTACATGCAACTTACCAGTAACTTATCACAACAACGCCTGGATTTATTGGCCTTGCAACAAGGCTATCAAAATCAGGAACAGCAAGTGCACATTGCTGTGTTGCAACAGTTTCCTAAAATCAGCATTGGTATTACCCATACCAAAAACAACAGTGATTACTACACGATGGGGGCAGGTATTTCGTTGTCGTTGCCGGTGTTCGATCAAAATCAGGGTGCGATTGCCTTGGCTAAAGCCAATCGGCAAACCTTGTTTGATGAATACAGCAATCGTGATTTTCAAAGCAAAGCCGATATTGCCGAATTGCTGGTGACCATCACTTCAGTAAACGGCGAAATTAAAACCTCTCATACCGCTTTGTCCAGCTTAGAAACATTGCTGGACGCTTACGATACCGCCAGCCAGCAAGGGCAAATTGACCGGCTGGTTTATTACACGGCGTGGAGTAATGTACTCGATAAAAAAGTGGATTTATTGACCTTGCAGTTGCATTTGATTGAAGCACAAATTGCTTTGGAAACGGCTACAGGACGCTATTCTTTATAAAGGTAGACATGTTGCGGGCCTTAATCAGGTTTTCGTACTTCGACAGATGGCAAAATTTAATGGAATTTATACTTCGTGGGTTAAAAATACCTGTTCCAGAATTATAGCCCCTAAATTGAAAATTGCTGACGTAATTGTCCTGCATACCGAAGGCAAAAAGGTTTCGCGTCGCGGACTTTTCTGTAAAATCAGGCTGTCTCTATTGGGCTGTAGCGGGGATCATAAATCCTGTTAAAAAATAAAATCTAATCGTTTTAGCTGGGTGGCTGCGTAGTGACAAATACATTTTTAAAATTTCGTACCAACTGGTTTTTGGAGTCGGTATTTCTACAAAATTACGATCAGGTTTAAACGAAATGACATTTTACGGCAACACATTGCGTCAAATTCCAAAAGGTATTTGGGTGCTTGGCTTCGTCAGTATGCTGATGGATATTTCATCAGAAATGATTCATAGTTTGCTACCCCTTTTTATGGTGACCACCCTTGGTACCAGTGCATTTGTTGTTGGTATGATTGAAGGGTTAGCCGAAGCCACGGCATTAATTGTGAAAGTATTTTCAGGAATATTGAGTGATTATATCGGTAAACGCAAAGGGCTTGCCGTGTTTGGTTATGCATTAGGAGCCTTCACCAAGCCCTTGTTTGCTTTAGCTTCCAGTAATGGGATCGTATTAACGGCTCGATTACTCGACAGGGTAGGGAAAGGTGTGCGCGGAGCACCCCGTGATGCTCTGGTTGCTGACATTACACCCCCTCATTTACGAGGTGCCGCCTTTGGTCTGCGCCAGGCATTGGATACGGTAGGCGCTTTTTTGGGCCCCTTGCTGGCAGTGGCATTAATGCTGCTTTGGGCTAACGATTTCAGAGCGGTATTCTGGGTAGCTGTTATTCCAGGTATGCTCGCTGTTACGCTTCTTTTTTTTGGGGTTCATGAGCCGGAACGATCACAATCCGAACAAAGAACTAATCCAATCCGGCGGGAAAATTTGCAACGCCTGAGTGTGTCGTATTGGTGGGTCGTAGCCGTAGGCGCAATTTTCATGCTAGCGCGTTTTAGCGAAGCTTTCCTAGTGTTGCGGGGTCTTCAATCTGGAGTTCCTATCGCATTTACACCCTTGGTTATGGTGGCAATGAACCTGATCTATGCGCTTTCAGCCTATCCCTTTGGTAAGCTGTCCGACAAGGTGTCACACACCTGGCTGTTGGCATCGGGGCTGGTTGTTTTGATAGTCGCCGATCTGGTTTTAGCGCACAGTAATCACTGGTCTGTTCTGTTGGCAGGGGTTGTATTATGGGGTATTCACATGGGTATGACGCAGGGTCTGTTGGCCGCTATGGTCGCTGATACTGCCCCGGCTGACTTGCGGGGCACAGCCTATGGATTTTTTAATCTTATGAGTGGCCTGTCCATGCTAGTTGCCAGCGGGATGGCGGGGTTTGTCTGGGATAGGTTTGGTGCTGAATTTACCTTCTACACCGGAGCTGTTTTTTGCTTGTTAGCACTGGCTGGATTGGTTTTGCAACCCGCTCGCCCATTGCCGTAAAGTGATTCTTACATTCAACTTATTAAGTGCCATCGATAATAATCTGACCTGAAAAAGGCTAGCTCCATAAATGAGAAATTGCCGACACGAGACTATATGATGAAATTCAAATTACCCTTGCGTTTACTGTGTGTATCCGCAACGCTGCTTACGGCTTGCAGTGCAGAGCAAGCACAAGAAGCTGCACCCGCTGAAGTGGCCGCCATTGCCAAAGTGCAAACCCAGAAGCTGCGCTATGCGGATATGAGCGCAACGTTGACAGTCTACGGCTCAGTCGTGCCGTTATCGAACACCCTGCAAACGCTGACCGTCCCTTATGCCAGCCGTATCGATAATGTCTATGTCACCAATGGCCAAACCGTTAAAATGGGCGATCCATTACTCTCTTTGCAACCTAGCGAAGATGCGCTGTTAGTGGTAAAACAGGCACAACAAGATTTAGCCGCCGTCAAACAGGAGCACCAATTATTATTGGAGCGCGTCCAGCTAAAACTGGCGACACAACACGATGTGGTTATCAGCCAGTTGCGCGTCGATCAATCCAAAGCATTGATACAAGACTTAACGGCACGCGGCTCTATGAAAGCACATACCTTTAAAGCCACACAAGCGGGTGTCATTTCGTTAGTCACTGCACAAGAAGGCCAACGCATACCGGCTGGAAGTCCTTTGTTGCAATGGGTTGCACAAGATCAGCTAGGGGTTTCTTTGGGGGTTGAACCCGAAAATTTCGCCCAATTGCATAATCAGCAACCCGTTTCGATAAGCCCCGTCAATCGCCCACACACGCCACCAATCAACGCGCATATTGAACTGATCAATCAGCAAATTGACCCACTGACCCATTTGTTAAGCGTACTGGTTAAACCGGCTGCAAAATCCATCTTGCTGCTGAACGAAGCCGTACAAGCGCAGATTAATCTGGCTAGTAAACAAGCGTTAATTGCACCCAGATCAGCCGTTTTGCCGGATGGCGATGCGTACAGCGTATTTACCGTGGTGTCTAATCATGCCGTCAAACACACGGTACAAATGGGCTTGGAAACCAGCACAGACGTTGAAGTCATCGACCCCACCCTAAAAGCCGATGACGACATCGTGGTATTGGGCAATTACGAATTACAGGACGGCATGGCTGTTGAGGTTAAACAGCCATGACCCAATGGGCTTATCAACATCGTAGATCGGTTTTGTTTACGCTGGTTTTGTTCGCACTGGCGGGTTTATGGGTGATGAAATCACTGCCCGTTAGCCTGTTTCCACAGGTTATTTTTCCGCGTATCGTCATCAATATGGATGCCGGTGACAAACCCGCCGAGCGTATGGTGATTGAAGCCACTATTACGGTAGAAGAAGCCGTTCGCGCTGTGCCCGGCGTGCTGAATGTACGCTCCACCACCACGCGCGGCAGCACCGACGTGGCGATCAATTTTGTCTGGGATATCGACATGGTATCGGCCATGCTACAGGTGGAATCGGCGATCAATCAAATCCGTACCACCTTGCCGCCGACACTTGCGTTTACCGTGCGGCGCATGGAACCTACCGTGTTTCCGGTATTGGGTTACAGTTTAACGGCCAGCCATCAATCCGCTGTTACTTTACGCGACATCGCTACTTACCAAATCAGGCCGTTGTTATCAACGATAGCAGGCGTTGCCAAAGTTGAAGTGCTGGGCGGTGCGCTTGCCGAATATCAGGTGATCGTCGATAGCGCAAAGCTACGCGCTTTTAATCTCAGCATTGATGAAATCGCCAAATTGCTGGCAACCAGCAATGTGCTGCAAGCCGTTGGTCGCTTGGAGCAAAACTACAAGCTGTATTTATTACTGGCCGATCATCAGTACCAAACTCTCGAACAGATTTCCAACACGGTATTGCGTCAAGGTTCTAGTGGTTTGCTGTTGTTAAAAGATGTGGCGAAAATCAGCAAAACCACCGCGCCGCAATGGCAACGCGTTACCGCCGATGGCAAAGATGCGGTGTTGTTTCAAATCATCCAGCAACCCGATGGCAGTACCGTCAACATAGCCCAAGCGGTACAAGAAAAATTAGCCGTGCTGAAAAAATCACTGCCCGCTGATGTCAAAATCGCCAAGTGGTATGACCAAAGCGACTTGATCGTTGCTTCGGCCGGAACGGTAAAAGAAGCTTTGTTGATTGGATTAAGCCTGGCTGTCGTCACCTTGCTGGTATTTCTGCGTAATGGTTACGTTACCCTCATTGCCGCGATTACCGTACCAATGGCTTTAGCCGCCACCACGTTAATCCTGTACGTGATGGGGCAAAGTTTTAATATCATGACCCTGGGCGGCATGGCGGCGGCAGTGGCGCTTATTATTGATGATGCCATCGTCATGATCGAACACATCATGCGCCGCTTGCATGAAGGTGTTGGCAACGCGCGTGAACGCATTCAGGCTGCTGCCACGGAATTTAGCAAACCACTGGCGGCATCGTCAGCGGCAACTATTGTTACTCATATTCCGCTGGCATTTTTATCGGGTGTTAGTGGTGGATTTTTTAAAGCTTTATCACTGACGATTGCTTCGGTACTCAGTATTTCTTTTCTGGTGGCCTGGCTAGCTGTACCGTTATTAGCGGCACGAGCTTTGACCAAACACCCTGTGGAAAAAGAAAAAATTTCTCGGCTAACGCAGTGGTTTCATGATACTTATACACGCTTAATGCAGGTTTTATTGCCGCGTCCCTGGTTGATATTAACCGCTTTGGCACTTTTGTTAGCCGGTGGTTTTTACGCTGAACGCACTATCGGCTCTGGTTTTATGCCCTCAATGGACGAGGGCGGTTTTATTCTGGATTACCGTGCGGAATCAGGTACGTCGGTGACTGAAACCGACCGCTTGTTACGGCAAGTCGAAAGCATAGTGCAGCAAACGCCGGAAGTTGAAACCTATTCACGGCGCACCGGCCTAAGTTTAGGCGGCCATATTACCGAAGCCAACGAAGGGGATTTTTTCATCAAACTTAAACCCATGCCGCGCCGTAGTCTGGACGACATTATGGACAGCATGCGCTCTGAAATACTTACGCATGTACCCGGTTTGGAGATAGAAATGGCCAAACTGATGGCCGATATGATCGGTGATTTAACCGCCGTACCGCAACCGATAGAAATCAAGCTTTATGCTGATGATGGCGAGTTATTAACTACCGTCGCGGAAAAAGTCGCCGATGCCTTAGGCAAAATACAGGGTGTTGTCGATATTAATAACGGTGTTATTCCAGCAGGCGATGCGTTAACGATACGGGTATTACCCGAACAGGCGGCGTTAGCGGGGCTGAGCAGCGATGAAATCAAGCTGGCTTTAAATGCCTATTTAACCGGAACGCTGGCCACACAATTACAGGAAGGTATCAAGATGCTTAATTTGCGCGTGTGGATTCCTGAACACGACCGCGCTAATACCTACGCGCTGAAACAGTTACCCATACGCACGGCTACCGGTCAGTTTGTACCTTTGCAACGGGTGGCAGAAATAACCACCGTAACAGGTCAGCCACAAATCCATCGCGATAATTTAAAGCGCATGGTGGCGATAACTGCGCGGCTCAACGGGCGTGATTTAGGTTCTGCCATCACCGCCATTGAGCAAACCTTAAAGCAACCCAATATGCTGCCGCGTGGAGTCTATTATGTTTTAGGCGGTCTCTATGCCGAACAGCAAACCGCATTTACTGATATGCTGGTGGTGTTTATCGCTGCGGTCGCGCTGGTATTTGTGTTATTGCTGGCGGTTTACGAATCGTTTCGTGTTGCGGTGGCGATGATATTAACGACGTTATCATCAATGGCGGCGGTGTTTATTGGCTTGTTGTTAACCCATACCGAGCTTAATATTATGGCGATTATGGGCATGACAATGGTGATCGGTATCGTCACCGAAGTGGCGGTGTTTTATTATTCTGAATACGAGAATTTGCCGAATGCCGAACAGCAACCGTGGCAGCATCTCATTGATGCCGGTATTAACAGAATGCGCCCGATTGCCATGACCACGCTTGCCGCGATTTTTGCTTTATTGCCTTTGGCACTCGGCTTAGGTGCGGGAGCAGAAATGCTCCAACCTTTAGCGATTGCGCTGATTTTTGGCTTGGTGATACAGATTCCGTTGGTGTTGCTGGTATTGCCGGGGTTTTTACAGCTATTTAGAGTTCATTTGACAAAATGTTAGGTGCACTTGTGGGTATTTGTCTCAATTAAATCTTTACTGATTTAGAGCAAGCATCCAATTTGCTTTTACGGATATCAATTTCCTGCTTGGAGCTGCCATTAGATTGACCTAAGCACCAATTGTAATGACCATCAACGTTATCATGCCATCGATCCCCCGCCAGATTACAGCCTAATTTCAGATTTTTTTTCTGCTGATCAACGGCTACGCGGGCATATCGATCGCATTTAAAATGCGTTAAGCCATTGGGATTGACGGTAGGGCTAATAAGCACCAAGCCGAATAACCCTAATAGAATCTGCCGTTTTATTGAATTGATTAGTGGAATTTCCATCTCAAAAAATCGAAAGCCTCCGCCAATAATAGCCGCGACAATACAACCAATACCCATAATAATAAGAAGATTGTTTTCCATCTCCTAGCCCCCCTAGCGGTAAACTCAACTGATAAATACTTAAAAACCCGTGCCTACCAAGCTTTTCAACATGGTTTTATTGGCTAAACAATGCGAGCCATCTATTGGATCAATCGCTCGACGAGGACGCTTTAACCGGCACTCTTCTGGATCATTGGGATGCTCAACCCCATAAAATGCATTGATGACCGATTGTTCCTGATCATGATTAAAGGCGTGCGCTTGACCAAACATAACAAACTGAAATACCAAAGGCTGGTTTGTCGCCACCCAAGTGAAGTCTGATGACCAAGCTAACTCACCCTTGGTGCATCCCGCATAGGCATTGGTTCTGGACAAGGGGACTCCGTCTGTTGATTGGCCCCATGTTGCCAATGAATAACACCTGCGCGGCAATGTCATTTGGCAATAATAATGCAGGGTAATATCTGACCACTGTGCGCTTGATTTTAAAGTTTTTAAACAAGCCGTTGTTGCTTTATGGCCTTTATCAGTATGTCCAAGTTCACCCAGACGCCGACTACCAAATGTATCGGCACTCTGGTTCATAGCCTCTAGTATGGCTACGCCGGGGATATCTAAATTAACACCGGGGGCGTTGGCGACATAATCGGCATAGGCACTAGTAGAAACCAAAAGGTCGACTTCATCTTGTGTTGGCATAGATCGCCAATTTTGCACGGGTGGGGTTTTATCATCGGAGGTAGTAATGGCTAGATTAGCCAGCGTGGTATTATCCAGAACTCCGGTAACCGGTAGGTCAGATGTATCCTGGAAGGCCACAATGGTTGCGGTGGTATCTTTGTTCAGCATGCCATCAAGTGCGCCGGGACTAAAGCCCTGCGCAGTAAGATTGGTTTGTGCTTGTTGAGTAATGGGATTATATCCGGCGGCAAAATCCACAGGATAAAATTCTGTACCGGATGCCATGCTACTCATCAATAGCGGAATAAAATAGCACCGTCTATTAACTTTTATGAATGCCTGTAAGTCCATATCTTGCCCTCCACACTACACAAATACCATTACTAACTATTTCCATTACTTAAGCAGACAGAGCCAAACTTTAAGTAGATTTAATAGTAAAGCAAAATTGCGTAAAAATCTGTGAACTATTTCACACACAGATGAAGTATTTTTTTTCTAATTTGTGCTATAGCGTTTGGAGAACAAGCTAGCTTTTTTGAGAACATGACCGCATGCGGTTAGTCTTGTTGGCCGTCAACTCGTGCGCTGGACAATATGGGAAAATATACAAAAACAAATAATGAAAATGCCGCCAACCATAGCAATATAGACATATAAATTAAATTGCCATACCAGCTAGGTAAAGCAATCGGTAACAATACCCTAAACACCGCAGCCAAATTAATCAACACAAAGGCAATGACGATGCTATTGGATGCGCGTAACGCTCTGCCGGTATGGCCTAAAGAGACTCTGGCCATCATGCCCACAGTGAGTACGCCGATACCGCCTAGGGTAAACGCATGGATAGCAACAGAGGGTAAGACGATTGCATAAGCCGATAATGCGGTTAAACCAAATCCTAAAATTAGCCAGCTGTAGCCGGTATACAGCACCCATAACAATGGCACATACCAGATTTTTTGGACATACCAACTATAAACCCGCACCAGATTAGCCAGCGCAGCAATAATACTGGCAATCGCCAACACAGTGCCGGTAATGCCAAAAATTTGTAAATCAAAGACTAATACTGCCGAGGCAATCGCTAACGCATCCAAAAGCGGATTTTTGATAACCAGGCTTGAGGATAAGCCTCGACTTGTAAAGAAAGGAAAAATACGACCGGCAATAATCAAAATAAGGACGATGATAGTCGCCATAATAATTTGAATGCCGATAGCCGCAGTTGATTTTTGAAAGCCCAGGATTTCGCTGTGGATTAGGCCGTTACCTACACTCAACAACAGTAACAAGCCTACAAAAATTAAGTTTTTATACTGTCTAGCACGCAAAATGGGTTTGCTGACCTGATAAGCTAATATCGGTAAAAATGCAAAGTCGGTTAGCGCAATCAGCACATCAGGCAATAAGCCTTCGTAAAAGGGGACGACGCGCCCGTACAACCACAACAGTGCCAATGCGGCTAACGGCTTTCCGGTTAGCGTTTCTGCACCTGTCCAGTTTTTAACCGCTGTCAGTAAAAATCCAGCAATAACCGCCACTGTATAACCCATCAGCATTTCATGCGCATGCCAATAGGTTCCGGAAAAATAATTATCCTGCGTGAGTGCCCCTTTAAAAATACAACTCCAAAGTATCAGTAAAACCAGTGCAGATAAGCCTGCCAAAGCAAAAAAAACTCTAAAGCCTAAGGCAAACAGAGGGTAATCGGCAAGAGTGTGTATTTTCATCATGATTAACTTTCCAACCAGTCTAATTCGGCATTGGTAAAGCCTGCAATTATACGCATTTCTCGATTAAAAGGGCCTTTCGGCTTACCGCCCCGATAATAGTGCGTAATTAAGGTTTGATAATGGGCTTCCGGCACTAATCCATGTTGTCCGCATACAAATTTAAACCAATGTGAGCCACGCTCTACATGACCGACTTCATCGGTTAAAATTCGTGTTAATAGTGCAACGGCAATCGTATCATTCTTCGCTGCAAATTTAGCGATAAGGCTCGGAGTGACATCCAGACCTCGTGCTTCCATGCAGCGTGGCACCATTGCCAAACGCCCTAACAAATCATCTGCTGTATCGACAGCATGATCCCATAAGCCATTGTGGGCAGGCAGGTCACCATACTGGACATTCAGGTTGCGTAAATGACCTTGCAACAATTCAAAATGCTGGGCTTCTTCATCGGCAACACGCAGCCAATCTTTATAAAATTGCTCAGGTAATCCGCGAAATCGGTACAATAAATCCCACGCCAAGCTGATGGCCATAAATTCCACGTGCGCGATGGCATGAAAAAACGCCACAACACCTTCATGAGTGGTTAACTTGCGGTTGGGCATGGCGCGCGGCGGTAATAATTCCGGTTTAGCGGGAAAATTAACGTTATCAATGGTCATCACCGGGCTATTCGTGCCAAAATGCAATAGCCCTGATTGTTCACATTGCCAAGCATGATGAGTAAGTGCCAACTTTTCTTCTATACTTGGGCTACCTAAAAATGCTTCAGCGCATTCAAATACCGTTTTCATGATTCGCCTTTTATGATGATTAAACCGCAAACAGATAGAACTAAACTTTTAAACATTCTGGCCTTATGTGCTTATTGCACTTATATTTACTGGCTTTCCGCGCAAACATCGCTAAAGCCACCGATTGATTTTGGCATTCTATACCAAGACAAGCTGTATCATGCCAGCGCTTATTTCATTATGGGAGTTTTGGCATGGCGTTGTTTTAGGTGCTTTACTGCTCGAACCATGACCTTGGCTTTAATCAGTATTGCTTTTTGTAGTGTGTATGGCGCAACGGATGAGTGGCATCAGTCGTTTGTAAGTGGGCGATCTTCTGACGCAATGGATTGGCTTGCCGATACGATCGGTGCAAGTTTAGCGACATTTTTTTTGAGTCAGCCGAGGATTAGCGTTAATAAAAATGCTTGGCATTGAGTGATTTTAGGTTTTACTTAAACCTTAAAAAAATACGGGGGTACAAATACTATGGTTGTATTGTAAATGCGCTTCTTGACGCTCATGCTCGTATTTGGCAATGCTTGTTAGTTTAATGATCAGGCTATTAAGTAGCTTGTATTTTTAAGCTGAAAACGATTGAATAAGCCTAGCTTGATGTAATGATTGAGGGTTCAATGCCAATCTTTGTGATTTTGTTTTAGATAAGGAAATAATCCTTATGTTAGGCGGTTTTGTGTAGCGTTTAGCGGCGTTAAATCTAAAAGCTTTAAAGAAAAAAGCACGCTAATAAATTTGAGCGTTGTATGGTGCCTCGGGCCGGAGTCGAACCGGCACGGTGTTACCACCGAGGGATTTTAAGTCCCTTGCGTCTACCAATTTCGCCACCGAGGCATCGATAACGTTGATGAGGCGGCCATTATATAGTAACAAAAAAAATAAACTAGCCTATCTATGGTTTTTTTATTACAAATTGGTATATTTACAGGAACATTGGTTACTGAATTGCATAAATCAAGCACTTACACCCTTTAAGCGAGTTGTAAAATGACATGGCGTACTAAGTATTTTTACCTACTGTTGCTCATGCTGCTGAGTAAACCGTCTCTTGCCGATGATAATTTGCTTATGTTGGGTGATTTTTCGTCAGGCTCACTCACAAATTGGCAAATCCGAGAATTTAAAAATAAGACCCAATATCAATTTATCGATGACGCGGGCACTAAAGTTTTAAAAGCAGAAAGTGTTAATAGTGCTTCCGGACTTTTTAAAGAGCAGCGCATTGATCTGCAAAAAACACCGATCCTCAATTGGCGCTGGCGCGTTGATAACATGCTTGGAAAAATTGACGAGCAATCCCGTTCAGGCGATGACTATGCCGCACGAATTTATGTGGTTGTTCCTAGTGGTATCGCTTTTTGGCGTACTAAAGCCATTAATTATGTCTGGGCCAGCACTACACCCAAAGGGAAAGCATGGCCAAACGCCTTTGCGGGCGATAACGTTATGATGATCGCTGTTCGTTCATCCGATGATAAAACTGGCACATGGTATACAGAAAAGCGGAATGTGCTTGCCGATTTTAAACAACAATTCCATGAAGATATCCCGTATATTGATGCCGTCGCCATTATGACAGATACCGACAACACCCAAGGTAAGGCTACTGCTTACTATGGTGATATTTACTTTAGCAAAAACTGATTATGCACGATACGCTTCCTTATCTTAAACATACCGATTTTCCTGCCATTAATCGGCATGCACTACAAATAGTGCAGCTTAACTTGGGCTATTTGTGTAATCTCAGTTGTACGCATTGCCACGTTAATGCAGGCCCCAAGCGTACGGAACTTATGGATAAGGCCACTATTGACCTCATTTTGGATTTTGTGCAGCAGCATGCTATCCATACGCTGGATTTAACCGGCGGTGCTCCAGAAATGAATCCGCATTTTAAATATTTAGTTACTAAGGCCAGAAATCTGGGTATTAAGGTTATTGATCGCTGTAATTTGGTCATCCTGCAAGAACCTGGCTATGAAGATGTCGCTGGATTTTTGGCCGAGCATAACGTTGAAATTATTGCCTCTTTGCCGTGCTATTTAGAAGATAACGTCGATAAGCAACGTGGCAAGGGTACGTTTAATGCGAGCTTGTTAGCCTTGCAAAAACTAAACAAGCTAGGTTACGGGCAACCGAATAGTCCGCTCAAACTCAATCTGGTCTTTAACCCGCAAGGCACTAGCTTACCTCCCGAGCAAAATGCATTGGAATTCGCTTACAAGCAGCATTTAAAACAGCACTATGACATTGACTTTAATCAGTTATTTGCACTAGCTAATTTGCCCATTCAGCGTTTTGGCAGTATGTTAATTAGCAAAGGGTTATTTGATGATTATATGCAAGTTTTAAAAAACAGCCACTGCGAAAACAATCTTGAGCATGTGATGTGCCGTAATACCTTGAGCATTGATTGGCAAGGCTATGTTTACGACTGCGACTTTAATCAAATGCTAAATCTGCCCCTGGGTGGCTATGATAAAGCCAAGATTCATCTTCGTGAGTTATTGGATGATAGTCTGACTGATGCGGCGATTGCGGTAGGTGAACATTGTTATGGCTGCACCGCTGGGCAAGGCAGTAGTTGTGGTGGCGCGTTGCAGTTAACCTAACGGATGCGGGTTGAATTTACAAGTTAAAGCGGGGCAAGTGAATTACTCGTGCGTGGTAAGTTTTCCAATCAATGAGTGCCCCGTTTTATGTAGATCGCCCAGAATGGCATGAAATAAATTTCAAGTATGTGTGACAACAGACGGACATTATTTTTAAAAATTAATATTATAAAAGTTTACGCTTAACCACCTTGAGTATCTTTTAATCAGGCACTGGGGATTTTTTATGAATGTCATTTTATGAATAATTATTTCGAGTCTGCGGTTTCTAAGCAGCCCACATCGCTCAGCATAATGGTCGACATTTTAGGGCTGCTGATTTTATTAGGATTACTAGGCGCTGGATTTTGGCATTTGCTAGAATCTGTAACTGATATTTCTCCCTGGTTGTTTGGGTTGCTGTGCATCGGGGGATTTGTTGGCTTTTCCCTGGTAGGGCTTTTAGTTGTGCATCGACAGGTTTATCAGCGACTAACCGTGGGGGTAACGTTAATTGACAATGGCGTGGTAGGCTGGTTTTTTTCTGGAATGCTAGTGATTTATGGTATTACTTTAGGTTTAATTGTCGTGGCTACCTGGCAAAGCTCTTCCCAAGTATCAGAAATTGTTTCTAAAGAAGCGGCTGGGATTGCGGCTATTTATCGGGATATAACGGGTTATCCATCACCTGCAAGAGAAGCGCTGGATAAACAAAT
Source organism: Crenothrix sp. (assembly GCF_043729335.1). NCBI lineage: Bacteria > Pseudomonadati > Pseudomonadota > Gammaproteobacteria > Methylococcales > Crenotrichaceae > Crenothrix > Crenothrix sp. Next base: position 108,086 of record NZ_JAYTLQ010000019.1, read on the forward strand.
TTTTAACTACACGGCCTTTATTGTAGAAAAAGAATGGCCTGCTCAACGTCGAGGGGAAATTTTGGATGGAGGGACGCGTATGCTTAATGATTTTCAGCGCAATTTATACCGTTTTGAACCCAAAACAGAAAGTCAAAAGATGTTACATGCGGAGGCACTCAGCATGTTTAATCGAATGGTCGAATACCGTCGTATGCGCATAGAAACTGTGCATTGGGGCGCTCCGCCCATTTTATGGGCTGTGGTGTTGGTGGGCGGTGTATTGTGCATTAATTTTTCTTATTGTTTTCATTTAGAGGACGTAAGATTGCATGCATTATTAACAGGAGGACTGGCGACCATGATTGGATTGTTGATTTTTCTGACCGCTGCGTTAGACCGTCCCTATCACGGTGCGGTGAGTGTGCCATCTGATGCTTACCAATTGATTATTAACAAGGTTATGACAGTTGAATAAGCGAGGTATACGCGAATTTTATGCCTTAAGCTGCTAATTCATTCAAGACTTTGCTAGTAATGTCAAATTTAAAAACTCAATATGCAGCCGCCTACAGAGCGATAGATTTTCGCAAATATCCTGAGCTTTATCCTGTGGGAAAAGGTGAGCAAGGGGTTCTTATGGCAGAACCTTACAAATCGGAAATTTTGCCTTTTTGGCGATTTAAAACGCTTGCGATGGCTCAGCAATCCGCGGAAAAAATTTATGCTTTGTTTTTGGCGTATAAACAAACCAATGAATTTGTGGGCATGGACATGGCGCGTAAATATCTGATGATGGGCTGGACGAGATCTCGTCGTTACGCTAATCATCCCAGTGGCCGAAAATATAACCCCGATAAAAGCGTTAAGAAGCAAGCTGATGATGCATTAACCTCCGAAAAAGCGCAAGCAGCAGCCATTTTTTTTGCGTACTATCAAAAAGCCAAAACTGATCAAGATTACCTTCAAATGCTTAAAGAGCATGTGATATTGTACAAAAACTATTGTTCAAGGCATGACTCAAAAGCCGTGCATCTGAAAGATTATTAGGTGATTGATTTAGTGGCTACCAACTAAGACGGGACAGTTTTAAAAAAGCCGTTCGTGGTGAGCTTGTCGAACCATGAACCACAAGTCCTTCGACAAGCTCAGACGAACGGACGCTCCGTAGCCGATTTCAGTTAAGTAGGGTTTTTCAGGGCAGTTTGGGGCAGGTTTACCAACGGGCTTTTTTGCGATTCCATTGATATAGATAATGGGCGAATTTGTTGTATAAAGTCTCGGCAATAGTGCTTAGCACAGGCACGGCCAGTAGTTTTCCAAGCCAGCGCTGCGTTGGCGTGCGTATCCACAGTTCTTTAAAGGCTTCGGAGCCTACATGGATGCGGCCTTGCTCATCTTTAATATGCAAGCGCTCGCGCACTTCTTCCACCGTCGCGCCAAGCTGCTGAACCGCTTCAGGGTTTTTATGGATATCAATCCATTCGATATCCACGTCATACAAGCCCATGACTTGACGCTGAGAATTAATACCCGCGCGACATACCGGGCAAGCACTATTGAAATAAACCTGTGGTTTTGCTGGGTTGCTCAATTTTGTAACCTATAACGTAGTCAGAAATAATGAGGCGTTCAATGAACTCAGGTAAGGAATCGGTTTAGACAAAGCTTACGGAATATCCCCAAATTTCGCAAATAACATTCCTTCTATTCACTTTTGCGATCATCTTCATCATTCTTTTCAGTGTCTTCGCCATAATCCCGTAGTTTTTTACCTTCCTTGTTCTCGTTGGCAGACACCTTCATCATAAACACCATTCCGGTCACCACCACTATCACCATCACTACTTCCATTATCATGCGCATCATTGTCATCACCCCTATTATAGTAAGTTGAGAGTTAGCGGAGCATCCTTTTCTCTGCCATCTTGCAGATTTTGTTAGCTTATCTTTTAGCCCTCATTTGATGGCCTGTCAACCTCTTTAACCGTTATGAGCAGGCTATGGCGTTATTTGATAAAGCAATATTAAAATAATTATCAGCAGTAGTGCAGATAACCCCTGCCAAAATCGCAATGGATTACGCTGTATCAGTGGGATGAAATCTTCGGTGTGCATAAAGCTGGGATTGGGATTATTTAAGTCGTACAGAAATTCCGTCAATTCGTTATAACGGGTATGTGGCGTTATCGCCGTGGCTTTTTTTAGTGCGCCATCAATCCAGAGGGGAACCATAGGGTTATGATGAAAACTCGGCACATAGCGTAAGCTGGCTAAATAACCCTGGCTGGGTTTTTCTGGCATATCCTGGCTAAACGGTAAGCTGCCATTGAGCATTTCATAAGCAATCACTGCCAGAGAATATAGGTCAGATTTTACTGTACCGCGTTGTGCGCTGTGGTATTCGGGGGCGGTGTAATTCAGCGTACCCAAAATATTATCTTCGCTATCCGCATCTATAGGTAAAATTTCGGAGATACCGGCAATTTTTACCGAACCAAAATCGATAATTTTAACCACGCCGTTTTTGTCGAACATAATATTTTCCGGCTTAAGATCTTGGTGCAGCATCTCTTTACGGTGGAAAGCATGCAAGCCCTTGGCAATTTGTTCCACTATTTTTCGAACCGTTAAGATGTCGGCTTTGGGGTTAGCCGTTATCCATTCTCTTAAGGTGTGCCCTTCCAGATATTCGGTGACGTAATACACGCAGCTTTTAATACGGTCACTGCTGAGAACTTTAAGCACATTATCATGATTAATACGCTTTCCCGCCCATTCTTCATGCAAAAAATGCTCAATGAAATGAGTGTCGTCATCATAAAGTATGGAGGGTGTTTTTAGGATGACCTGCGTATGGGTGAGGGTATCCAAGGCGCGGTAAATTTGGGTACGCTTGCTGGCATGCAGTTCCGCTTCGATACGATAGCCATCCAGCAGCATACCCGACTGTAACGGCGGTGGAAACGGAAGATTGGCGTGGCGACGCAGGATTTCGTCTTCCTTGGCATCCGGTAAGCCTTCAACCCTGAGCAATTGGCAGGTCAGATTATCATCGCTGTTATTGGTCTTGGCCTGTTGCACAATGTTTGCAGCCAAAATGGACAGCTCGATGTTTTCGGCAAGTAAGTTCTTTAGGGTTTTATCGTCGATGAAATCGTGTATGCCATCTGTGGTCATCAAAAACAGATCATTTTTTTCCAGAGGCAGGGTTTTGTAATCCACTTCTAATCGGGGCTCTATGCCCATCGCACGGCTTAAGTAGTTTTTATCATGAGAAGCCCAGATACGATGGTCGCGGGTGATTTGTTCAAAATTGCCTTTCCGCACACGATAAATTCTGGAATCGCCAATATGAAAAATGTGTGCAGTGGTGGATTTCAAAACAATAATGCTTAAGGTGCTCACCATGCCTTTAGCTGATTGATAACGGATTTGGCCTTGGCTGTACAGCCATGAATTTGTGGCGGAAAGGATTTTTTGTCCAGCCTGCTTAACCGACCAAGTATCCGGTGTGCTGTAATAATCGCTAAGAAAACTGCCAACACAGGATTGGCTGGCCAATTTGCCGGCATCGCTGCCGCTCATGCCATCGGCAATGGCAGCAACAATGCCTTTGTGGGTCAGTTGCGGTTCGTCCGGCATGATAGCGCCGACAAAATCTTCGTTGTCGGCCTTTATGCCTTTATCGGTAGCAAAGCCAATGCTGGCTTTGAGTGTGGTCATTGTCAACTTAACTCAATCATTTCAATAGAACCATCTTCCAGCACTTCTGCCATGTGGCCTTGTGGTTCATCAATAAATTGCACGGCCAGTAATACCGTTACCGCTACCCCGCCCATTACCAAGAAAAAGATCGATGGCGTAACAAACGACAAGATAGTCAAAAACACCACCCCGCCAACATTACCATACGCCCCCACCATACCGGCAATCTGTCCGGTCATACGGCGTTTAATTAACGGTACGATAGCATAGACTGCACCGCAGCCACCCGACACAAAACAAGAGCACGACATCGTCAGCAACACCACCACAACGATCGGCCACTCGGCATCAATGGACGACATAATAAAATAACCCAATGCCATGCCGGCCATAAATACCGTCAGCGAAAACTTGCGGCCAAACTTATCGCTAAACCAGCCGCCCATAGGCCGCGCCACCAAGTTGATAAAGGCAAAACAGCCGCCTAACAAACCGGCTTGTATCATGGTAATGCCTTGCGTTTCATGAAAAGTTTCAAAAAAGAACATCGGCAACATTGATACGACAGCAAGCTCAGAACCAAAGGCAATCATATACGCCAAGTCTAAAATCGCCACTTGTTTAAACTTGTATTTATGAATCTCTTCGATAGGCTTTTGCAAATGCTCTTCGTTAATATGCACGATTTTGTACACGTTATAGGCAAACAAGCACCAGATAGCAATATGGATGAACACCGCTGTGGTAGCTGAGATCAGGCTTGTATAATTGGCGCCACCAAAAGCCGATACCTTCCAAGTGATCAAGCTTAATGCCGCATACAAAGGTATATTCATCAGCACATAAAAGAACAGATCCCAGATGCTGGATACTTCCATTGCACCGGCTTTTTTGGGTTTAAAATAAGTCGAGCCTTTCGGGGTGTCGGTCACACTAAAAAAATACACCACTGAATAGAGCAGGGCGATAACACCGGTGCAAGCAATGGCATAACGCCAGCCTTCATCGCCACCAAACATTAGCGCAAGCGATGGCAAGGCGATAGCGGCAGCGGCAGAACCAAAATTACCCCAGCCGCCGTAAATGCCTTCAGCAATACCAACCTGTTTGGCCGGAAACCACTCGCCCACCATGCGAATGCCGATAACAAAGCCCGCACCAATAAAGCCCATTAAAAACCGCGCTAACGCCAGCTCTTGAAAGTTAGTGGCGACCGCGAACATAAAGCAGGGGATACTGCCCAGCGCCAGCAAAGTTGAATAAGTGCGTTTAGGGCCGAACTTATCCACCAGAATGCCAATAATAATACGTGCCGGAATGGTCAACGCCACGTTTAAAATTAGGATGGTTTTGATTTCCGGCTGACTAAGATTAAGCGTTTTGGCAATCGACAGCATTAACGGTGCATGGTTAAACCACACGACAAAGCTGATAAAGAACGCTATCCAGGTCATGTGCAGGATTTTAATGTTCCCCGAAAACGAGAACAGGTTGAGTTTGGGTGATGACATGATGCGTTGCTCCATCAAATAAAAGTTACGTTATTTAGGTAAAAGCAATTGTTATGCCATATTAGTTGGGATGGGGTAATTTAAGAGTGGTGTTTATTTTGGGGCGTGTTTCTATAAGGATGGGGCAATAGATAGTCTGCAAAATTAGAGTGCTTCTATTAAGGTAGTAGCCGCTAGTCATCCGTTTTTTATGCACTATAAATGCACCCTGCGCACTGATTTAGTGCGCCAATACGCACAGCTTTTGTGCTCATTATTAAAAATGCGCTATAAATCAGTTTGTTGATTTTATGGCATACGAATTGCTTTATCTATAATAACGGAACAATCGAGTTATTGGGGTAGAGCATGAGTACAAAAAAGTCACTGGTCGTTATCGGAAACGGTATGGTAGGACAGCATTTCTTGGCCAGCTTAGTGGCCAGCCAGTGCAAAGACAGTTATCACATTACCACCTTCTGCGAAGAGCCTCGCGCCGCTTATGACCGTGTGCATTTGTCGGCGTTTTTTTCAGGTAAGACCGCAGACGATTTGTCTTTAGTAGAAGATGGCTTTTTTGCCGATAATAATATTACCCTGCATTTGGGTGACAAGGCTGCAAGTATCAATCGCAACAGCAAAACCGTTACTTCAGCCAAAGGTCTTACCATTGCTTATGACACATTGGTGTTAGCCACCGGCTCTTATCCTTTTGTACCGCCCGTGCCTGGGCATGACAGGCCGAATTGTTTGGTGTATCGCACTATTGAAGATTTGGAGGCGATGGCCAGTGCCGCCAAAACCAGCAAGGTTGGCGTGGTGGTCGGTGGTGGTTTGCTAGGGTTGGAAGCCGCCAAAGCGTTAACTGACTTGGGGCTAGAAACCCATGTCGTAGAGTTCGCCCCACGTTTGATGGCGGTGCAGTTAGATGAATTTGGCGGTGCCATGTTACGCCGAAAAGTGGAAGCTTTAGGCCTGCAAGTACATACCGGCAAAAATACCACCTTGATTACCGATGGCGAAACCTGCGTCAACAAGATGTGCTTTGCCGACGGCGAAGAGTTGGAAACCGATATTATATTGTTCTCAGCCGGTATCCGTCCGCGTGATGACATAGCCCGTGCGTGCGGCTTGGACGTAGGGCCACGCGGCGGCATTGTCATCGACAACCAATGCAAAACCTCCGACCCTGCCATCTATGCCATCGGTGAATGTGCGTTATGGAATGGCATGATCTACGGCTTGGTTGCACCTGGCTATGCGATGGCACGGACTGTGGTGGCTGATCTTGCCGGTGCAGAAGGTAGCTTTACCGGCGCAGACATGAGCACCAAATTAAAACTGATGGGCGTGGATGTCGCCAGTATCGGCGATGCCCATGCCAAATCGCAGGGCGCGTTGGTCTACACCTACCAAAACGGTGCGACTGAGGTTTATAAACGCCTGGTGGTCAGCCAGGACAAAAAGCAATTGCTGGGCGCAGTGTTAGTGGGCGATGCGTCTGGCTATGGTACGCTATTGCAATACTGTTTAAACGGTATCGAATTGCCGGAAAATCCCGATGCGCTGATTTTACCGCCACGCGGCGATGAATCGGTGGGCTTGGGGCCGGATGCCCTGCCGATGTCGGCACAAATCTGTTCTTGCTACGATGTAAGCAAAGGCGCAATCTGTCAGGCCATAGACGCAGGCGCTATTACCTTGGGCGCGTTAAAAGCGCAAACCAAAGCCGCGACCGGCTGCGGTGGTTGCGGGGCGTTGCTAAAATCCGTTATGGACTGCGAGCTGACCAAGCAGGGTATCGCGGTCAGCACCGATCTGTGCGAGCATTTTCCGTACACCCGCCAAGATTTGTATAATTTGGTGGTAGTGGAAAAAATCAAAACTTTTGATGAGCTGCTGGATAAACACGGCCACGGCAAAGGCTGCGAGATTTGCAAACCGACCATCGGTTCTATCCTGGCCTCGTATTGGAACGAGTATGTGCTGGCCAATGAACATTTAGGCCTGCAAGACACCAACGATACCTTTTTGGCCAATATGCAAAAAGACGGCACCTACTCGGTGGTGCCGCGCATTACCGGCGGCGAGATCAGCCCCGACATGCTGATTGCACTGGGGCAAGTCGGCAAAAAATACGCGCTGTATACCAAGATTACCGGTGGCCAGCGGGTGGACTTGTTTGGTGCCAGGGTCGACCAACTGCCGCATATCTGGAAGGAATTGATCGATGCGGGGTTTGAATCTGGGCATGCGTATGGCAAATCGCTGCGCACGGTAAAATCTTGCGTGGGTAGTTCGTGGTGTCGCTATGGGGTAGACGACAGCGTGGGCTTGGCGATAGAACTGGAAAACCGCTACAAGGGCTTGCGCTCGCCGCATAAGCTGAAATTTGCCGTGTCAGGCTGCACCCGCGAGTGTGCCGAAGCACAAAGCAAAGATATTGGCGTGATTGCCACCGAAAACGGCTGGAATATGTACGTATGCGGCAACGGCGGCATGAAACCGCGCCATGCTGATCTGTTCGCTACGGGTTTGGACAAGGCTACGCTGATTAAATACATCGACCGTGTGCTGATTTTTTATGTACGCACCGCCGCCCGCTTGCAACGCACTTCCGTCTGGATGGAAAATATGGAAGGTGGCTTGGATTATTTAAAATCGGTAGTGATTGATGATAAACTCGGCTTGTGTGAGCAACTGGAGCAGCAGATGAGCTATGTGATCGACACCTACCAATGCGAATGGAAAACCACCATAGCCGATGAAAACAAACTCAAACGTTTTCGGCATTTTATCAACAGCGACCAGCCCGACGACAACGTGGTGTTTGTCGAAGAACGCGGCCAGATACGTCCCGCCGATGAAGAAGAGCGCAAGCATTTTAAGATCATGGAGGTGGCTTGATGATGGCTTGGAAAGATGTGTGCAGCAGCGATGATTTGCAGCCGGATTCAGGCGTTTGCGTGTTGGTTGCAGGCCAGCAGGTGGCACTCTTCTACATGCCGAAAGAAGCCGTTGTGTATGCTATCGGCAATTATGACCCTATTGGTAAAGCCAATGTTTTATCGCGCGGCATTATAGGCGATGTGAAAGGTGAGCCAGTGGTGGCATCGCCGTTATACAAACAGCATTTTAGTTTGATTAGCGGTGTCTGTGTTGAAGACGAACAGATTGCCGTGCCTGTGTATCCGGTACGCATACAAAATGGCAGGGTAGAAATCCAGGTAGCGCTATCGGTTAACGGTGAGATGAAAGCATCTATTGACGAAGAGGCCAGCGCATGAAAATCGACTACTACATCGCCGATGTGTTCACCACGCAACTGTTTAACGGGGCGCAAATAGCGGTATTTCCTTACGCCGACGGCTTAAGTGACGCCACCATGAAGTTGCTGGCCAGAGAGTTGAATTTATCGGAAACGGTTTTTGTCTTTCATCCAGACGCTAGCGACAATACCCGCAAGATGCGCGTATTTACCCCTAAAAAGGAAGTAGATTTTGCTGGGCATCCTATTATTGCCACTGCTTATGTTTTGGGTTTGTGTGGCGATATTGCCTTAACAGGGAAGATTACAGATATTGTTTTGCAACAGAATGTCGGGGCGATTGCCGTCAGTATTACGGCGGTTGATGGCAAACCTAGCTTTGTGCAGTTTGCCCGTAAAGTAACTTCGATTATCGACCGTTTTGCACCCACCGATGATGAATTGTCCAGCTTTCTAGGCATCAAGCAATCGGAACTGGATCATAAAAAATATTCACCGCGTTTAGTGTCGTGCGGATTTCCGTATTTGATCGTGCCGGTGTGGAATTACGATTCTGTCCGGCATGCCAAATTTAACAGCGCGGCGTGGGGTCAATCCATCGCTCCACAAACCGCCGCGCAGGAGATTTTGTTGTTCGCACCAAAAACACCGTTTACCGATTCTGATTTTAATGCGCGTTTGCTAGGGCCACACATTGGTCTTTATGAAGATCCACCGATAGGATCTGCCATGCCAGCATTTGCATCGTACTTGTGCTCATTTGAGCAGACCCAGAAAGGCACGCATGTGTATGCGGTGGATCGGGGCGATGCCGAGAGTCGGCGCAGTGTGATTAATCTGGAAATGGATAATAAAGGCCTTGAGGAATTAGCCTTACGGGTGGGTGGTTCGGCGGTGTTGTTTGCTCAGGGAGCGATTGATTTGCCGGATTGATTGCAAAAGCCTTGTCCACGAAAAACACGAAAGGCACGAAAAAAACAAGAGCTATTTACTTGTGTTCGGCCAAATATAATCAGATGTACTTGAGTTTTTAACGCTTTTTATAGCGTTTATATCTTTTGATTTTTTTCGTGTTTTTCGTGGACAAAATAATATTTAATTAATCTTCATTTGGTTTCTAATACCGTGGACGAATAAACCTATGCTATTTGGACGCTACAAAAAAAATCCCATCAAAATGGCCGACAAGGGTGTGGTCGACTGGACGTATTCAACCTGCGGCTATTGCTCTACCGGCTGTTCGATTGAAATCGGCACCAATGCACTCGGCAAACCGGTTGCCTCACGGGGCGTAGGTGGCGCGGATGTTAACCGTGGCAAACTGTGCCTGAAAGGCATTTTTGAATACGAGGTTTTTGAAGCGATAGGCCGCGCTTCCACCCCCTTAATCCGCGACCATATCCATGAGCCGTATGCAGTAAGTGCATGGGATCCGGCACTGGATAAAATGGCCTCGGAAATCAAGCGCATTCAGGCGACGTATGGACGAGATTCCTTTGCGGTAGTATCGACTGGCCAAATCCTTACCGAAGAATTCTATACCCTCGGCAAGTTGGTGCGTGGCGCAATCGGTACCAATAACTACGATGGCAATACCACCTTGTGCATGGCCTCGGCAGTATCCGGCTATAAACGCTCGTTCGGTTCCGATGGCCCGCCAGGTTGCTATGAAGATTTTGAACACACCGATTGTTTGATTGCCTGGGGTTCCAATCTGCCGGAACAACACCCCATTATCTACTGGCGCATGAAAGATGCCATGGAAAAAAGACCCTTTCCGCTCATCGTGGTTGACCCCCGCGTGACCATTTTTGCCCAAAATGCCGACATCCATTTGCCGATTACCCCAGGCACCGATGTCGTCCTGCAAAATGCTTTGATTCACGTCATCCTCAAAGAGGGCCTGGAAGACCGCGATTACATCAACGCCAACACCACCGGCTTTGACGAGCTGGCCAAGGAAGTCGAAAACTACGACCCCACCAGTGCAGCGAAAATCTGTGGTATAGACGAAGATACCATCCGCACGGTGGCGCGCCTGTATGCTAAAGCCAATCGGGCAATGAGCATCTGGACGATGGGCATCAACCAAAGTACACACGGTTCCGATGGCGTGGTGGGCATCAACAACTTGAATCTGGTCACTGGAAATATCGGCAAACCGGGTGGCACCAGTTTGTCGATTACCGGCCAATGCAATGCGATGGGTACACGCGAGTGGTCGTCGTGTTCTGGTTTGCCGGGCTACCGCGCGTTGGAGAAAGCGGAAGACCGTGAGGAGATCGCCAAGTTTTGGGGTATTGATCCTGAATTCTTTCCCAAGAAGCGCGGCTTAACTGAAACCGATATTTTCCCCGCGATAGAAACCGGAGAAATCAAAGGACTCTGGCTGGTGGCCACCAATCCTATGACTTCAATGGCCAACACCGCACGTATCCGAAAAACTCTGGAGAAGCTGGAGTTCTTGGTGGTGCAAGATGCTTATACCGATGTGGAAACCGCCCAATATGCCCATGTTTTTTTACCGGCAGGGATATGGGCAGAGAAGGAAGGCGTGTTTACCAATACCGAACGCCGCGTTAATATCACACGGCAAGTAACGCCGCCGTTTGAAGATTCTAAATCGGATATGCAGATTTTTAACGAATTGGCTAAACGGTTTGATAACGGCCAGATCATTAAATTTCCTGAACGCCCCGTCGATGTGTTTGAGGAGATGAAGACGTTATCCAAAGGCCGTTTGTGTGATATTTCCGGTATGAGCCATGATCTGATCGAGCAAGAGCGCGGCATCCAATGGCCGTACACAGAAGAGCAGGCGGCGCAAGGTGAAAAAGGTACACAGCGCTTGTACACGGAATCGGCAACTTTTTGCTATGCCAATGGCCGGGCAAAATTGATTCCCTTGCCGTTTATCAACAATAACGAAGTGCCGGATGAACAGTTTCCGTTTTGGCTGAATTCTGGTCGCTTGGTGGAGCATTGGCATACCCGCACCAAAACCGGCAAGATCGGCAATAACAACAAGTTCAGCCCGATACCGTTTATGGAAATGAGCCCAGATGCCGCGCACGAACTGGGCATTAAGCACCAGTCTTATGTGCGTGTCACTTCCAGGCGTGGTGATGCGGTAGTGATGGTGATGCTGACCCATCGCGTACCCAAGAACATGGTGTTTATCCCGTTTCATTTTTATGATTGCGTTAACCGTTTAACCTTGGGATTGCTGGATCCGCATTCCAGGCAGCCGGCTTTTAAGCAATCGGCAGTGGCTATTGAGCAGGTGGATCAGGATTATGCAGCGCAGTTGAGTAAGGAATCGCGGACTTATTAATGGTTGCGCATATTGATAAGCATTAATGATGCGCATATAATAGGCGCATTATTAATCCATCTAGGAGTTATGCCATGCAAGCATTATATGATATATCCGCAGCCAAAAAACCGACGAACGTAAGTGTAAACAGCGACTTAATAAAAAAGGCTAAAGCCTTGAACATTAATTTGTCGGCTGCAATGGAACAAAAGCTTATTGAATTGATCAGGCAACAACAAGCATCCGATTGGTTGAAGGCCAATCGGACGGCAATTGCAAGTTATAACCAAGAGGTTGAAGAACAAGGTGTATTTTCTGACGAATTGCGGAGTTTTTGATGGCGCAATTCGATGTGTACGAAAACAAGCATCCAAAAACCAGACGCTTAGTCCCTTATTTGCTGGATGTGCAAAGTGACTTGTTATCTGATTTGGCGACTACAGTTGTTATACCCTTGTGCCTTGCGGCGGGCGGTAATCCATCGTCAATGACGCGGCTTATGCCCCGTTTGGAGATTAAAACCGAGTATTATTTAGCATTAACGCCACAGCTTGCTGGGATAAGCCGAAAAGAATTGGGGGCTGTCGTGGATAATGTTTCAGCTTATAGAAATGACATTATTGGCGCACTGGATTTTTTGATAACGGGCATTTGATATGTCTGCCTAAACAACGGGGACGGTGTATGAACGCAATAAAGACAGATTTGTAGGTTGGGATGATGCAAGGAATCCCAACGAAACAGCGCACCAAATATTGGGGTTTGTTACCTCACCCCAACCTACATTAGGATAGATTATGTTTGAACCACGCCCCGACGAACCCTTATACGCTTTTTTAAGAGACCAGATTAACGAAGAGCAAAACCGCTACGGCCAAAAAATAGAACTAACCGAACCCGACAGCGATTTGCGTTGCAAAAGCTTGAACATCAACGGCGATACGGCGATTGGTGAAAACCCCAACCGCTACAAACAGCACGGCTTTTATTTTAATTCCGACAACTGTATCGGTTGCCATGCCTGTGAATCGGCGTGTAGCGAAAAGAACGACGTGCCCGCGCACATTGCGTTTAGGTCGGTGGGCTTTGTTGAAGCAGGTACGTACCCGGATTATCAACGTACCAATATATCAATGGCCTGTAACCATTGCGATGATCCGGTTTGCTTAACGGGCTGTCCCACCCGCGCCTATACCAAATTTGCCGAATACGGTGCGGTGTTGCAAGACCCTGATATTTGCTTCGGTTGTGGCTATTGTACGTGGGTGTGTCCGTATAATGCGCCGCAACTTGATCCGGTAAAAGGTGAGGTCTCCAAATGTAATATGTGCGTAGACCGCTTGGAAGTCAACCTGAAACCTGCCTGTGTTGCGGCGTGTTTGGGCAATGCCCTGGATTTTGGTGTCATCGAAAATATTCCTGAAAACCGCATCCAGGCAAAAACTGAAATTCCAGGTTTTCCCAGCACAGATATTACTCACCCCAACATCCGTTTTCAGAACACGCATAACACGCACCGGGAAGTGACCCGCACCGACGACATGCCGCTGAAATACCACCGCGATGACGAGCTAGGCAAATTTAAGCCAGTGGTCGATGAAAAACAGGGCAGGGAACAGCACTGGAATTTCCGCAAACTACTGACCAGCCACGAAAGCGCCCACGTGCTATTTACTTTGTGCACACAAGCGACCATCGGTGCATTTTCCATGCTAATGCTGGGTAACTGGTTGGGGATTGATGCCATTGTTGCACTAAAAAATTCCAACGCATTTGTTCCGTTAATTTTGTTGATATTTGCCGTCAGCACGTTCGGCTTGTTTAAACTGAACATGCACTTGGGCAAGCCGCACCGGTTCTATCGGGGCTTTAATAACCTAAAATTATCACCGGTCAGCCGTGAGATTGCAGGGGTTTCGATGTTTTATACGGGGCTTTTAGGCTACGTGGTGTTTGGCTTATGGAATGTGCCCTTGTTAAATGCCATTGCTAATGTCTTTGCTTTTGTTGGCGTGTTGAGCGGGGCTATTGGCTTGTATTACATGTACAAGCTGTACCGTATTCCGGCCAGGCCATTCTGGAATCATTGGCAAACCGGTAGCGCATTTGTGGGTACTATGCTCAGTTTTGGCGCGTTGTTGATTGCGGTTGTCAGTGTTGCTCTTCTGCCATTGGTTGGTAGTCAGGGATTGTTACAGGGTTTGGCGGCAATCATTGCTATTGGTCTAGCTGTTGAAGGCTACGGGCATATTGCCCACGCCCGTGATATGGAGGGTGCTAGCCACGAAGGTGCAGCATCTTATTATCAGCAAGTCACTACGTATGGGAAATCTTATAAGCTGCGAAATGCCTTGTTAGCTTTTAATGTGGCTTTGGTAGCGGCTATTGCTGTAATGGGTTTGTCAGGGCTTATTGGTTATTTGGCTGGATTAGTCTTGGTAATATCTATGCTGGTGATGGCGGCATTTGGTCGATCATTATTCTTTGTATTGGTAATCCCCACCACTATGCCAGGTGCGTTCTTCTGGAAAAATCAAGGTTTTGTCGACCATGCCAGAGCCACTGGGTTAGCCGATGCCCCGCAACACGGCGTAGCTTATGAAAGGCATCATGCGTTTAAGATGGATGAGCTGATTAAAACCATTAAGGAAACTTCTGTTAAAGAAATACTCGAGCATGTGAAGGGAATATTCTCGTAACAAAAAAACTATTGTCGGTTTTTTTGTTAAAATAACGGGTAAAACAATACGCAAATAGTTTGAAGGTATACACTTTAGCTATTGCCTTCACTTTACTTTTGCCCGATGATAAATCATATCCTTACCTGCCATCCAGCTGTGGATTGCCCACCTGAAGGGCAGGTATCCGCTACAATAAAAGTTTTACCTGCCCACAGCCTAGTTTTAAGCTATTGTTTACAAAGTAATTTACATCATTTAAGCATCCCTGAAAAACAGCGTCCTGCGAGTGTTGATGGCTTATGGAAGCATACCTGCTTTGAAGTTTTTATTGCCATAGAAGGTGATTCACGCTATCAAGAATTTAATTTTTCCCCATCTGGGCAATGGGCAAGTTATTTGTTCAACGATTATCGGGAACGGCGTGATTGGCATTCAGATCATGTTTATGCGCTTAATGTGGAGCAAACTGAGACCGATTTACAGCTAAATGTCATTATTCCTTTTAGCGAATTACCCCTGATAGATAATAGTAAAACGCTTCAGATAGGTTTAACGGCTGTTCTTGAAGCCAAAGATGGCAGCCGATCCTATTGGGCATTGCATCACCCTGCTGATGAACCGGACTTTCATCATCGAGCAGGCTTTGTTTATACAATTGAACCACACTTTTTTTAGATACTATGAAATTTGGCATAGACCGATTACTTGAAGATTCTACGTTGCGTTTGCCGTTGGTAGGTAAGCGCGTTGCTTTATTGGCACATCCTGCGTCAGTCACCCAGGATTTAACCCATTCGCTCGATGCACTGGCAAGCTTGTCAGACATTACCTTGAGTGCGGCGTTCGGCCCACAGCATGGGCTACGCGGTGACAAGCAAGATAATATGATGGAATCAGCGGATTTTATCGATCCTGTGCTGGGGATTCCAGTATTCAGCTTATACGGTGAAGTACGCTACCCCACCGATGCTATGATGGATACGTTTGATGTCCTGTTGGTTGATTTACAGGATTTGGGCTGTCGTATCTACACCTTTATCACCACCTTGCGCTATGTGTTGGAAGCCGCTGCCAAGCATAACAAACAGGTGTGGATACTAGATAGGCCTAATCCGGCGGGTCGTCCCGTAGAAGGCTTTACCTTGCGTGCAGGTTGGGAAAGTTTTGTCGGCGCAGCTGCTATGCCTATGCGCCACGGCTTAACGATGGCAGAGTTGGCAAAGTGGTTTATTAACACCTTGGCGCTGGATGTCGATTGCCAGATTATTGCGATGGAAGGCTGGCAACCCAATACAGCGCCCGGTTACGGTTGGCCATTGGGTGAGCGGGTGTGGATTAATCCCAGCCCTAATGCGCCTAATTTAGGGATGGCACGTTGTTATGCCGGAACAGTCATGCTGGAAGGGGCAACGCTTTCTGAAGGGCGTGGTACAACGCGGCCGTTGGAGCTGTTTGGTGCGCCGGATATTGATGCAGGGCGCATCATTAAAACCATGCGCGACATGGCGCCGCAGTGGTTGCAGGGCTGTCGATTACGTGAATGCTGGTTTGAACCCACTTTTCATAAACATGCGCACCAGCTTTGTGCGGGGGTACAAATTCATGTTGAGGACAGTGCTTACGATCATGACGCCTTCCGTCCGTGGCGCTTACAGACCTTGGCTTTTAAAGCGATACGTACCCTACAGCCGGATTATCCGTTGTGGCGTGATTTTCCGTATGAATACGAACTGGATCGTTTGGCGATTGATGTGATTAATGGCTCGCCATTATTGCGTGAGTGGGTAGATGATGCACAGGCCACCCCTGAAGATTTGGAAGCTCTTGTTCAAATTGATGAGAAAGCCTGGGAAGAACAGAGGCGGGCATTTTTGTTGTACTAGCCTGAGGAGTAATCTTGGTTTGCCGGGAATATCTATCAACGGGATGTTATCGGCCTTTTGAGGTTGAACAACGCGAAATGTTTTTGATGGCTTACAAGACTAGACAATGATATGCGTTATAATGCCCTTGTTTTTGTTGCTGTAGGATGCAGTAAATGGCTCAATTTTTTCAAATACATCCGGAAAATCCACAGTTGCGTTTGATACATCGCGCTGTGGAGATACTCCGTAATGGCGGCGTTATTATTTATCCCACCGATTCATCTTATGCGCTGGCTTGTCAGGTAGGCGATAAAAATGCTTTGGACAAAATACGACGAATCAGGCAGCTGAACGATAAGCATGACTTTACCTTGCTATGCAAAGACTTGGCTCAAATATCCATGTTTGTCAAACTAGGCAACGATGCGCATCGCTTGATTAAAGCCTTAACACCTGGGCCATTCACCTTTATTTTGGATGCAACCCGAGAAGTGCCGCGCAGATTGCAGCACCCCAATAAAAAAACCATTGGTGTGCGTATTTCCAGTCATCCGATTGCCCAAATGTTAGTTGCGGAGCTGGATGATCCTATCTTCACCTCTACTTTGGTTATGCCTGGCGATACCGATGCGATGAGCGATCCTTACGATATTAGGGAAAGACTGGAACATGAAGTGGATTTGATCATTGATGCAGGTATTATTCCTTTTGAATCTAGCACGATGATTGAATTTACTAAAACAGGCCCGGAAATTATTAGACAGGGCATCGGTTTAGTGCCGATGTTGGACTAATTAGGATAATATATAATGGATGAATTATCGTTATTGCAGCGCATAGTTGTTTGGATTTTGCCGGTTATTTTTGCCATTACCGTGCATGAGGTTGCACACGGTTGGGTGGCTAAACGTTACGGTGATAATACAGCATCACTGCTGGGACGGTTGACGCTTAATCCCATCAAACATATGGATCTTGTCGGTACGCTTATTTTGCCCGGCATATTATTGTTGACGGGCACTGGTTTTATTTTTGGCTGGGCTAAGCCGGTACCGGTAGACGCTCGTAACTTTAAAAACCCGCGGCATGACATGGCTATAGTGGCTTTAGCTGGACCGGTTGCAAATTTGTTGATGGCATTGGGCTGGGCGTTATTGGCGCGAGTGGGCGTTACTGTAGGGATAGAAAGTATCTCTATGCCGCTTATTTATATGGGGATTGCTGGAATATCCATTAATTTGGCTTTAGCATTGTTGAATTTGTTACCTATTCCGCCGTTAGATGGCAGCCGTATTTTGACCGGTATTTTGCCCAATAGATTGGCCTGGCAGTATAACCAGTTAGAACGTTATGGCTTTATTATTCTGCTCGTATTACTGTATACCAAAGTGCTGAATGTGATTTTAGAATACCCGATGTACGTTGCTCAAAACCTGTTTATGTCAATTGCCGGGCTATAATTTTTTATTAAATTGTGACTGATTCTATCGCTGAAAGAGAGCTTATCGAGCAAATACCCGCATTATCGCCCGTGTACGCGATGGTGAATGGTGAACCGTTTGCGCAACTTCCGGATGATCTTTACATTCCTACCCATGCGTTGGAAGTCTTTTTAGAATTGTTTGAAGGCCCACTGGATTTGTTGCTGTACTTAATAAAGCGACAAAATCTGGATATTGTTAGTATTCCCATCGCGCAAATTACCAAACAATACATCCATTATATTCAAATCATGGAGCATTTGAATTTGGAAATGGCCGCAGAATATCTGGTTATGGCGGCGTTATTGGCAGAAATAAAATCCAAAATGTTATTGCCAAGACAAATTGATGCTGAAGGTGAGGAAGAGGATCCGCGTGCCACCTTAATTCGTCGATTGCAGGAATATGAACTCATTAAACACGCGGCAGAAGACATGGATTTAATGCCACGTCTGGAGCGTGATGTGTTTTCCATTGATGTTGATACTTCCACGCTTACCGTAATCAGGCCATTACCGGATATTCAACTGAAAGAAATGCTGTTGGCGTTTCAGGATGTGCTAAAAAGAGGCGATCTTGTGAGTCACCATCATATCAGTCGAGAGCCGTTATCGGTGCGGGAGCGTATGAGCAGTATCTTGGACAGCCTAAGAGGTGTGGATGATATGCTATTTTCGCAATTATTCCTGAAAAAAGAAGGCCGAAGCGGCGTTGTGGTGTCGTTTTTAGCTATCTTGGAATTGAGTAAAGAGCGCCTGATTGAAATTATTCAGCTGGAACCGTTTTCGGAACTGCGCGTTAAAACATTGTTAAGCTAACTTTGAGAAAACTAATGGAACTGTCCGCAATATTGATTCCTGCACCTGAAGGTGGGTACGTTGCTTTAAATCCTGAAACGGGTACTACAACGCAAGGTGAGAACATCGAAGAAGCCCTTGTAAATTTGCAAGAAGCGACTGAACTTTACCTAGAAGAGTTTCCGCTAATTCTTTCTGGGCGTTCGTTACTGACCACCTTCCAAGTTGCCACACATGCCTAAGGTACCTGTTATTTCAGGTGCAGAAGCTATTCGAGCTTTGCAATACCTTGGGTTTGTTGTAATCCGTCAACGAGGCAGCCATATTATTCTTCGTAGAGGTTCTCAAGGTTGTGTTGTCCCCAATCACCATGAGATTAAAGCAGGGACTTTGGCTGGCCTGCTCAAACAAGCCAGTGTTTCTATTGATGAGTTTATTAATGCACTTAACGCATAAACTAGAGAAGGAATGATAAGGGCGTATTATGGTTATTTGTATCACTTTATCGACAGTTAGTGCAGGCACTGGGAAGCTAGCGTGGACATAAAACACGTTGTTGAAGCCATTTTGTTTGCCGCGCAAAAGCCAATGACACTTAAACAGATTCAACAGGTATTTCCTGAAATTGAACAGCCGGAACTGGATGACATACAATTTGCAATTGAGGCGATAAGTATTGAATATCAACCGCGCCCGATTGAATTAAAACTCGTTGCCAGTGGTTATCGTTTTCAGGTTAAACCGGCATTATCGCATTGGGTGTCGCGGCTGTTTGAAGAAAAACCGCCGCGCTATTCGCGGGCACTGTTAGAAACATTGGCGATTATTGCCTATCGGCAACCGGTAACGCGCGGTGATATTGAAGATATTCGCGGCGTCAGTGTCAGTTCCAGTATTATCCAAACCCTGCTCGAACGCGAGTGGGTACGGGTGGTAGCGCACAAAGAAGTGCCAGGCAGACCAGGTTTATACGGCACTACCAAACAATTTCTTGATTATTTCAATATATCGTCATTAAATGAACTACCGACTATGCAGCAGATAGTCGATCTTGATGTATCAGTAGACCCACAACCCATGCAGGTAAAGAGTGAAGAGCAGGAAACCGAACAAAGCGACATCGAAACCAGAGAACTCGCGTCAGAAACCCTCGACTGACGGCAAAGCCATTGCCGTAACTGAAAAAAAAAGCACTGATGCAACTCAGGATGTCGGTGAGCGCATCCAAAAAGTGCTAGCGCGCGGTGGGGTCGGATCGCGTAGGGAGATTGAAGTCTGGATCGGTGAGGGCAGGTTAAAGCTAAACGGCGTCGTGGTAAAATTGGGTGATCGCTTGAATACCGGTGATCATCTATTGCTAAATGATCGTTTGGTTAACTGGCAAAAATTTGCTATCCAGCCGACGCGCGTGTTGCTGTATCACAAGCCTGCCGGTGAAGTGGTAACGCGGCGCGATCCACAAGGTCGGCCTATTGTGTTTACTCAGTTACCCAAGCTATCAACCGCGCGTTGGATTGCTGTTGGACGCTTGGATATCAATACCTCAGGCTTGTTGCTGGTGACTAATAATGGCGAATTGGCCAATCGATTAATGCACCCTTCGTCACAAATTGAGCGTGAATATGCGGTACGGGTATTAGGCGATATTCCGGATGCTACGCTTGAAAAACTCAAAAAAGGCGTGGAACTTGAAGACGGTATTGCCAAATTTGACGACATTAAGTTTTATGCCGGAGAAGGGGCTAACAAATGGTATTACGTCACCGTCAGCGAAGGCCGCAACCGGTTGGTAAGACGTTTGTGGGAATCACAAGCTATCGTAGTCAGTCGTTTAATTCGGGTGCGTTATGGGCCGATTGTGCTGCCAGAGCGGCTGAAAAACCATTCCTTTTATGAAGTGACCGATAAAGAGCTGGATTTATTGTTTGAATTTGCAGGTCTTGATAGAAAAGAAACCGAAAAGCTTGATAAAGCCCAGTTTACTAAACCGGTTAGGCCTACTAAGCCTAAACAGCATACCCATAAGCCTTAATAAGCTAATACGACCTGATTTCTGCCTTTCCCTTTGGCTTTATACATGGCGTGATCGGCACGCTTGATAAAAGTATCAAAACTATCATCGCTATGCAAGGTACTGACTCCAAGGCTAGCGGTGACTTTAATGGGCTTCATATCGTAAACCAGAATATTACATTCAATGGCTGTGCGAATTCTTCTGGCCAACAGCTCAGCGTTTTCCAAATCCATCTGGCTAACTAAAATGACAAATTCTTCACCCCCAAAACGGAATATGGTGTCACTTTTACGCAGAGTTTCTTTAATTAATCTAGCCACGGCAACTAACGTACTGTCCCCGCAATCGTGTCCGTATTGATCATTAATGTCTTTAAAATGGTCAATATCCAAAAAAATAATCGATAAATCTGTACCGTTTAACTTCGCTGAATTCATTTCACGTTTAACGGTATCATTAAAAGACACGCGGTTAAGGGTTTGCGTTAACTGATCAGTCGCAGCCATTTTTAATGCCTGATGATACAGCGTGGTATTTTTCAATGGGTAGAGCAATAGGCACAACAGGTTTTCCAGTAGATCAAGCTCTTCATCAACAAATTTATGGTTACGCATTAACGTGAGCTCACCAAGTTCTTGGTCGCCAGCTTTAAGTGCATAACTACAAGAATATTTGCTCACCACACCCTGATTGATTTCCATATCAAAAAGTGTATTGCTGTAAGCATACGCATTGTGCGGAATTAGGCTGTTAATCTTGCTGCTGAAAATAGTCAGTAATTTTTTGAATTCCAGTGTGGTTTGTAAGGCGTTGCTCAACTCAAAGCGTTGCGCATCAACCGTATAAGTTGATTGAAAATCGCTGTCGCTTACCACTACAAGATTTTGCGATTTTATGTTAATGACGAAGCCCCTTTAATTATTGTGCCAATTGCTACACATTAAATATAGCAAACTATACGCAATAGAAAAGGTAATATTACCTAATTATATTTATTGTAAAATATTTATCAGTATGTCAGGGCTTGGCTGTAAAGTGTGCGCTAATGTTGCGTTCATCGGAAAGAAGCCGGACAGAACAGCTCTGTCCGGCTTTATCGGGAGTATTTAATTGTTGCGTTGTAAGGCGGCAATACGCTCTTCTAACGGCGGATGACTCATAAATAATTTATTAAATGTAGCGCCATTAATGCCGAAAGCAGCGAATTGTCCAGGTAAATCGGCTGTTTCATGACCTCTTTGCAAAGCACGTAGCGCATTTACCATTTTGTCACGCCCAGCCAGTTTAGCCCCACCGGCATCGGCTTTAAACTCACGACGACGCGAAAACCACGCCACCAGCATGGAGGCTAAAAAGCCCAAGGCGATTTGCGCAGCCATTTGCACAATGTAATAGCCCATGCCTTGGCCGCGCTCATTTTGAAAAACAGTACGGTCAACCACATGGCCGATAATGGTAGCAAAAAAGTACACGAAAGTATTGACCACCCCTTGCATTAACGCCATGGTCACCATGTCGCCATTGGCAACGTGGGTGATTTCATGGCCAATGACGGCTTCAACTTCATCAGGCGTCATACTGTGTAATAAGCCTGTGCTGACAGCAACTAGGGCGCTATTTTTGTTCATCCCCGTGGCAAAGGCGTTAGGTTCGGGGGTATTAAAAATGCCTACTTCGGGCATACCGATACCGGCTTGCCGGGCTTGTCTGGTGACCACTTCCACCAGCCATTGTTCGGTCTGGTTTTGCGCGCGATCAATAACCTGTACGCCCATTGCCCTTTTTGCCGACCATTTAGACATGGCCAGCGATATTAAAGAGCCGGTTACGCCAATAACAGCCGACATGATTAACAATGCCGTCAGGTTAAGATTGACGCCTTGTGCATCAAGGACGCCGCCTAAACCTAAAATATTGAAAACAATACTAATAACAACCATTATTGCAATATTGGTTGCCAGAAAAAGAATGATACGCATCATGATTGAATCCTCGTTAAGTTAATGTGTCGTAAAAGCGTGGCTTAATAAAAGTCAGGTAATATTCAAACGCTCCTTAGGGTAATAATGGGGGCACAAGTTTATTTATGAAAGACACGGTGTATATTTTATGAAAACAATAATGTTTGCCCTGCTTTTATTTAACACAAGTTTACTTTCAGCACAACCTAACACGCATCAAGAGCTGATAAAGCAGCTGCACACGCCTGAAGGTTTTTCGCTATCTGTATACGCTGATAATTTACCGGGCGCCCGCAGTTTGGCATTAGGCGATAATGGCGTGATTTTTGTGGGTACCGGGCGAGAAGGTGATGTTTACGCCATTCAAGATAGCAATGCCGATGGTAAGGCTGATAAGCGTCATCTTATTGCCACAAAACTCTTAATGCCTAACGGCGTAGCTTACAAAGAGGGTGCGCTATATGTAGCAGAAGTGAATCGTATTAGTAAATACGAGCATATTATGGATAACTTAGCGCATCCGCCTAAGCCAGTAGTGATTTATGACCAATTGCCCTCAGATACTCACCATGGCTGGAAATATTTACGTTTTGGTCCAGATGGCAAGCTTTATACAGCGGTCGGTGCGCCGTGTAATATCTGTAAGCCAAAGGATGCTATTTATACCTCATTAGTGCGTTTAAATGCCGATGGCGGTCATTTTGAAATCCTGGCGGTAGGGATTCGTAATACCATGGGGTTTGATTGGCAACCCGATACTAATATGCTGTTTTTTACCGATAACGGCCGTGATAATTTAGGCGATGATGTGCCTCCTGATGAGCTGAACCGCTGGTTAACTATCGGTGAACATTTTGGTTTTCCGTATTACCATGCGGGAGACATTGCCGACCCTGATATTTTGACCGATAAAAAACCGCAGCAATTTAGCCCGCCCGCATGGAAATTTAAAGCCCATGTTGCGCCTTTAGGGGCACGGTTTTACCGTGGCGATCAGTTTCCGGTACAGTATAAAAATCAGTTATTTGTGGCGCAGCATGGCTCATGGAACCGCAGTAAACCCGATGGTTACCGTATCGCATTGATAAAGTTCAAGCACGATCAGCCAGTTGCAGAAGAAATTTTTATTGACGGATGGTTGGATAAAAATGATAAAGTCTTAGGCCGACCAGTCGATGTGCTAGAAACGTCAGATGGTAGTTTGTTAATCAGTGATGATCGGCTGGGTGTTATTTATCAAGTGAAATACACAGGAAAGTGATGAAAAAACAGTTTGAAATTCTCGATAAGGATATTGTTTATAATGGTTTTTTTCGTATGGAGAAATACCGGTTAAAACACACGTTATACGCCGGGGGCTGGAGTGAGGAAATCAGCCGCGAGTTATTTGTGCGGGGCAGTTGTATCGCTGTTCTGCTTTACGATCCGGACGCTGATAAAGTGGTACTGATTGAGCAGTTTCGAGCCGGCGCCATGATTGTGCCTGAACGAGCCTGGCTGGTTGAGATTGTCGCAGGCGCTATTGAAGACGGTGAAACGGCGGAAGAAGTCGCTTACCGGGAATCAGTAGAAGAAGCCGGCTGTGAAATA
The DNA here is from genome assembly GCF_043729335.1 of Crenothrix sp. Taxonomy (NCBI): domain Bacteria; kingdom Pseudomonadati; phylum Pseudomonadota; class Gammaproteobacteria; order Methylococcales; family Crenotrichaceae; genus Crenothrix; species Crenothrix sp. The sequence goes on from NZ_JAYTLQ010000019.1 coordinate 132,236, forward strand.
CAGGAATTGATCACTATTAATGAGTTTTATACCACGCCTGGCGGTGCATCCGAACGTATTACCTTGTTTTGCGGCAAGGTCGACAGCACCCATATCGGTGGTGTGCATGGCTTGGATGAGGAGCACGAAGACATTTGGGTGCGCACCGTTAGTTTTGAAGACGCTTATCACATGGTACAGATTGGCGAAATTGAATCGGCTATTCCTATTATTGCGATTCAATGGCTGGCGCTTAATAGAGAACAGTTGCGCCAGTTGTGGGTAAGCGCTCAGTAGCGGTTTAACGCATGTTTCATCAGTTTGATAAGGCTAGGTCTGTTTAGTCAGATCCCTGAAAAGTCGTCAGCAGGTGTGATATATTGAGGTTTCCAATAATAAAATTAAAAGGCAAGTTATTTATGCTACTAAGAACAACACTGATTTTTTTATTCATGACTTTTGCTGTCAATGCTGAAGTTAAATTAACTGAAAACGATATTTTAGGTCTTTGGAAAATCGATTCTGAATCTGCAAATAGTGACGGCACTCATGCTAGAAAATTGAATTCGACGTGGGAGTTTCTTAAAGATGGCGTGATGGAAGGTATTACCATTGATTCTGACCCTAATGCACGTTCCCCCGAAATGCGTGCGAGTATTAAGTATTCGGTTGAAGATGGCAAAATAATTAAACAAACCATGCCTGGACGATCAAAAATGGAAACCTGTACCGCTGTTGAAAAAACCGATCAGAAAATGACGCTGGAATGCAGCAATATGTATTATTTTATGAGTAAAAAATAGTTTTATCGGCTAAGCGAGGTGAAGGTTGCTCTTTATTGCTTTCTATTGGCTATCAGTGACAGATATTGGATAGGCTGGTGATTTGATAAGACGGGCTACCTATTTAAGCGGGACATCCGTTCGCTCCGAGCTTGTCGAAGGGTCTGTGGTTCATGGTTCGACAAGCTCACCACGAACGGTTTTATTTAAAGTTGTCCCGTTGTTAGGCGTTTTTTGCCAGGATGTATAACGCTTTAGTTTTTTACCATAAACCCATTTTTACCCCGGCGTTTGACTTCATACATGGCTTCATCGGCTGCTTTAAGTAAACTGGCAGTGTCGTTGCCGTGGAGTGGATAGCTTGCAATGCCAATACTCACCCCAATCGATACCGTTGTATGAGCATTTAACGCAATAGGCACTTGAATAGCCTGAATAATTTTTTCAGCGATAGTGTGCTCTACATGTTTAGTTTCGCATTTGTTAAGTACGATCAAAAATTCATCGCCGCCTAAACGCGCCACAATATCGTTGCTTCTGACATTATTTTTAAAACGCTTTGCGATTTCTATCAAGACAAGATCACCGGCATCATGGCCATGAGTATCATTAATAGCCTTAAAACCATCCATATCTAATAACAAAATTGCGACCGGAAACGTGAACCCTGAGGTAAGTAACGCTTTAAGTTTTGCTTCTGCTACAGGTCGTCTTAGCAAACCTGTCAGGGTGTCGTATTCAGCCTGATAACGCATGGCTTGTTCGTCCACTATGCGTTTGGTAATATCAAAGACCACGCCTTCAAAATGATATTGATTATCAGGGTCTGCAATTTTTGATAATAAACAATGAATCCACAGCGGTTCTTGTCCAGGCGCTATCTGTAATAAAAAATCTTTAGTTTCCAGTTGTTCAGACTGTAACGCATCGTGCAACATTTGTTGTACGTGGTGTGGATGTTCAAAAAACAGCTCAGCAAAGTCCTGACCTATAATGTGGTCGCTGGCAAGTGGGTGTTTGTTTAATACTTTCGTTAACGTTGGGTTGCAGGTTAACAGTTTGCCGTGGTGATCAAGTTGAAACAAGCCAGCGCTGGATGATTCAAAAATAGTGCGCAATTTTTTTTCAATGTGTTCAATTTTTTCCCGTAGCGTTTGTTCATTGGCAAACTTGGTTTCCAGTACATCCAGCAACTTGTTAATATCGCGTACTAATCGTCCCAGCTCATCATCTTTGTTTTTAAGTAAAGGCACCAGGCGATTTTGTTCGCCGGCACTGATCGCATGTAAGCTATCGGAAACCACTGTTAAAGGCCTTGCCAAGCGGGCTCTTACTACAAACAAAATAAGGCCGGTCGTTAAAGCAATCAGCAGAAAAGAATTGATGGCATTCATAACAGCACTGTGTTCCGCTTCTTCCAGGCTGTAATAGGCTTCAGAGTCAACGGTGATTGCCCCCACTATTTCCTGCTTGTCAAACGGGGAGGACAGCTTACGGGTGATCGCAAAGCCAAGCCCTCCAGGTGTATGACGTTCATTTTCCAGCAGTAAGCCCTGCTCAGTCTGAATACGTACTTTATGGACAATATCGTTACGTAATAAGCCATTGATAACATCTAGGGCAATTTGCTGATTATTGCTGTAGCTGGCAATAGCCGCGGTGTATTCAATCGTGTCCAGTAATTGGTTAATCATAACTTCGGTTTTATTACGCGAGCGTGATAATTCCGTCATAAAAGAGACAAGGGCGGCAATTATTGCAAAGCTAATGGCGACGCTTAAAACGGAGATGGCGATTTTGCGGTGCAGGCTTCTAAAACTTTTTTGGGCCATGATTATTTTAAAATCAGTAAAACGTGTACGTGTTTATTTATATTGGCTTTATTGATATAACCAATCGCACCTTCATTTTCTGTAATGGCTTTAATGACGGAGCTATCATCGGGCAATATCATCGGTGGGGATGATTGGCCGCTGAACATGATGCGTGCCCAATACGCATTGATTTGCGCAATCGGTTTTGTGGTTAATTTTTCATAAAAATCAGAACGCAGGCTTGCTTGATCTATAGGTAAAGCTATTTTTCCATCAGGAAACGCGTGTTTTCGCCCCATATAAATATCTTGCACTTGATTAGGCAGCAGCGTTTTTGCATGATTTTTGCGGTTGCCAATGATAGCCAGCTCTTCTGCTTGCAGGCTGATGCTGAAGAGGGGCAGTAAGAAGGCTAGGATAATTTTTTTCATCGCCATTAGAAGATAAAATCAACACCAACAGAAAACACGTTAACGTGATCTGGATATAAAGTGCTTGGGCTTGTTACCCAGGTTCTATCGCCTTTTCTGCCGAGCCAAAAATGGCTCCACTGCGCCTTAAATGCCATATTGGTATAAAAATCCCAACGCAAGCCAGCTGATATTGACTTTTCATCAACACCGTTGCCGTTGATGGCCATATCTAATAAATTGTATGCCGTGTTAAATTCGTCAATGCCACTGGGTGGGCGGGGGATTGAAATGGGTTTGTTTAGGCTCTTGGCAATGCCGAACAGGGAATACAGGGTGACTGTTGAAAAGCGTCTGCCAATATTAAGGTAGCCACTGGCTTGGTCCGGATACCAGATAGTATTCGTTTCAGTATAAGACGCTTCGGCTTGCGCTAGCCAGATGCCATCATCATAAGTTGTACCTATAGAAGCATAATTCACCTGCTTGCCTTTTATAAATATATTAGGCAGAACGCGGCTTATGCCTGGCCAGAAGGAATTTAAAGTTTCATAACTTGCAGGATTTATGAATTGTTCAACGGGAAGGTCGGTATTTTTGTAATGTCCAAAGGGTATTTCCGCTAGCATTTCCAGATGGGCATAACTCAGTTTTACACGCCAATCATTCTTTTCAAATTGGATATTGCCGCCAAAGTTTAAGGAGTCTTGTTCAAATAAAATATCCAGCGATGTCGGCAGTTGATTTGACGAATAGCCACCAAACGCTTTCAGTGATAAAAATCCACCGTCAATTTCAAATTTTTTAGTGATATCAATGCCATCGAAATGATAATAAGGCTGGTTGGCATAAAATTCATGCGGCGGCCGAATCCACGGGTAGGCGTAACTGACGTTACGATAGTCTGATAACATGAATACATCGGCACCTAAACGGCCAACACGCAACGTGAGGTCGGGTTGAATATTCCAGTTAAGGAAAGCCCAGTCCAGGTTTTGTTCAAAAAAATTGCCGGCATGGTCTCTGGCAACCCATTGTATGGTTGCATTGAATGTATCGGTAAATTTGGCATTGATTTGGATGCCCAGCCGCGAGTCGTTGGTAATATCCCAGGCTTCGCGCGTGTTTTTACTTTTGGTAATATCGCGTCTAAAACCTACCAGATCGGAGTCAGTTCCTGTTCCGGCTAGTGTTCCGAAGCCTTTGATTGAAAATATAGACGGCTTATCTTCGGCTGTTGTAATAGGTGTATGCAGAAAGCTGAGGCAAATACACAATAGCTTTCCGTGCGCCTTTAAAGTGGACTTTTTAAAAATCGTCATTTCCAACAAAATCGTGTGTTGATGGTTTTGCCAGCGTTTGCTGTATTTAAATAAAAGCACATTGCGTAGGGTTCTTTGAAGTACTGGCTAGTATGGTCAAAATATAGACCATAAATTTTTAAGCCATCAGATGATTTAACTTGTGAGGGCGGATTTTATGAATTGGATGTGCTTGTAGCAGGGTGGAATGGCTTTGACTAATTTATCAAGTTTCGAATGCTCATATATAATTCAAGCTATAAACTTTATACACATTGCAGCTGAGAGTACTTAAAGTGAATAACAAGAAGCGGTTTAGTTCATTCTCAGATTTCTACCCGTTTTATCTTAGCGAACATACTAACCGTACTAAAGTGGACCCCTTAGTCAAGTCAATGCTTCCGGTAAACAGATCGGTGAAAATATTAGTGCTTTATTCTCTTTTAGCCTTAGCCAGCGATAGGTAGTTGTACCCTAATTTGCGTAAGTGCAATATGGCGGGGATTTTTACTCTGGTGTTTTCATTGAAACTCATACCAGTTTATTTCTTGTTATTGGCATTACACGCCCTTGGTTATTTTTTTAGTTGTTTTTTGGATAAGGTTTAGAGAGCTGAGTAAGGGCTGCTGGAGTTTAGCCCTTTAGTCTTGATTTAATTGCGGCGGCAAATACTGCTTAAAAGCCAACAGTGGCGTAATGTCTTTGGAAAACGAACACAAGCCTTCCACAAAGTTGTCTTCTTCGGTTTCGCTTTTCAATACCAGCCGCAACGTACCATCAGGTTTGGGGGAACCGAGTAATTTTTGCTTGACGATAGCAAAACCGAGTTTACGCATTACCAATAAAATGGCGGTTTCAAAAGTAATTACGGCACTTTGTAATGCTGAAAAGACAGTGGGCAAACTGTGTTGATGTTCCAGTAAAGCACGTAACGCTCTTTTGTCTCCGGTTATCAGTAAAGGGTCATCAGTTTCAACGGCGGCTGCGAATAAAAATTTTTCGCCGCCGTCTATACCGTCAATGTCACTAAGTAAGGTTAATAAAGAGGTATTTTGAACTTCAGGTAAGGTTTGTGTTTTTTCGAGAAAGGCAGTAAGCCGCGCTAAGGTTTCCTCGTTGCCGCATTTGTTTAAAGCTTTACTGGGTGGTTTTTTGGGCAGTAACTGATATTTTGCTTCGGGGGTAATAAATATGTCAGTCCATTGTTGACCTAGACTAGCCGGTAGGTCATCCAACAAGTCGCATTGCGCTAATTTGAGAATGATGTCATTATCGGCTAGAACGATCAATCGGCTTATCCCTTCAAATGGGTATGCAGTAAAGCGAGATCATCTTCGTTAAGTTCGTCTAAATTTAAGGTTTGCATTAAGGCGATATACAGTATTTCTTGATCAGTTAGTATATTCTGTGTGATTTGGTTGATTGCAAGATTGGCAACAGGCCAACGCTTCTGATTATGTCCGTAATTTAAAACAATATGCAGCGGATCAATCTGGTGTTTTTCACCGAACCGCTCAACAACGCTTGCGAGTTCATTGGCGTTAAGATTATATCCCGCTGGAACAATTTTGCATTCAGGATTGCCGGTTATTAGCTCCAGTGCAAAACGGTTTGCCGCGCGTTCGTCTTCATCATCAGCTTCAGCATCTATTTTTTGATCGATCACCGAACGTTCAGCGCTCACATGCCCCAGCGTAATGTGTCCCAATTCATGCGCCAAATCGAACAACATATAACCGTGTTGGTGTTTTTGGGTCAATACAATAACCGGACGGCCACTTTGTTCAAAGGCCAATCCATCCATCTTTTTAGCCTTGTTGGGCAAATGTTGAAGATGAATAACGGGAATGCCATCATCAAGGCAGTGTTGCAAAACATCGTGAAAGCTAATCCATTTTTTACCGGTAAGAAGCTGCTTACGTAAGGCGCTGGCATCAGGATAAAAATTAGGTTTTGGTTTGGTAGGGAATGCTTTTAAGACAATTCTGGCAAGTGAACGCGCAACAGCACAAGCAATGCTCAAATCATCAGCAACAACATTTTCACGATGTTTAAAGCGTATGCCTTGCGGTAAATTCAAAGCGGGTTCAGCGCCTTTAGTCCACAAAGTTTCGGCACGAACACTAAACGTTTGCCCTAAAATCAAGCTGGCTTGTTGCAATCCGGCGGGTGTTTCAGCAATTTCATCATCCCACCAATCGGGCAGCAAAGATTGAACATACTTTTGATTGTAGCCAACTGTTTGTAATTTTTTGTACAGGCTTTTCATGTGCGAATTTTCTACCGTCATGATTGACCTCGCTGTATGTTAATGATTTTTAATTATTATATTTATAATTCATCAGATATTAAATCTGAATTACGGTTTCAATTATAGTCGTTAAATGCTCGGATGTCGCGCTCTAAGTCGGTGGTCTCCATACTGCCTGATCTGATAATGGGACAATCTGATCTGTTTCAGTTTTATTAACAAAGTAGCGCCATTCTTTAGCCTCTAAATCAATAATACCCATTCTTACATCGGGTGTCTGATAGTGATGCTGGTATACACATTTATGGTGTAGGTAGGTTATACCGAATGTTATACCCGCAAACGAATTCTTTTGTACTTCATTGGACATAAAAAAACCCTTAAAGCCAGAAGCTGAAAGGGTTTTTGTACTTCGTTGAATCTCTTCGAATCTTCATTTGGGGCGGCGACTACCACATATTTTAATGCAGGCCACGTATAAAGGGACGGCAACAATTGCCGTTTTAAAATATACCGTCATTTATACCGTCAAATCTTCCCGCTGCCCCTGTTTTTTGCCTTAAATGGCCTGTTTGATTCCATTAATCTTGACGGCCTGGAACACACCAACGCCATAATAGAAAGCTTCTGTTTTCTCGACTCAATTCAAAACATCACAGCTACAGGCATAAAAAAGCCACCTTGTTATCGGTGGCCTTGGTAGGTGTGGGGCAGTTTGTTTTAAACCTCAGTGGATCCCGTACTCATCCCTAAGCTTTGCGTAAAACTCGTCATCACCCGCATCAAGAAAAGTGATTGATTCCTCACCATCAACCAAGCCAGCGAGTGAGTTGTAAAAGTCTTCATGACTCATCAATTTATCTTGCTCATAGTGTGGACACCATTAAAAATGTTTGCTTTTAAATACATTGGTTTCATTTTATTTTCCTCAGTTGCGGTAACTTCTATTAATTCGTACCGGGTGTCTTTGTGTTGTGTCATTTTAGAGCGCATTGTCATACATTCTTTGTGGATCATAGGGTAGCCGGTCATCTGTTTACGGTAGCCGGTTTTATCGTTAACAACTTCGATATGATACAGGCGCTCTGGCTTCATTCGATCAATCCTCAGTTTTGTTTATTGGCAACATGCCATTGATAGATTATAAGCCGTCTCGGTGTGTCTTTAATCAGTGACGGCCTGCCCAATTTATCAACGCCGCGCACAATACCCAATGCTGATACCGCCTGTTCGGTCATGGCCGCCACTTGGTTAGAGATCATATTTTTACCATAGAGTTTTTCAAGTGCTTCTTTTAATGCCGTTGTGCCATCATAATCAGCATGTGTCTGTATTGGGGCAGGTTCTAACCATTCAGTTTGTACGGTCGCTGATTTAACGGGCGTGGTTTCAGGTTGTTTTGTTTCCGGTGCGTCCTGTGTGGGTTCTGATGGTTTGGTGTGGGTGATAGTCGGTTCTAGCGAATCTGGGGAGTGTGTATCAACGCCAATAATAGAAGGTTCTTCTTCGTCTATTGAGTGACTTAATTCGCTTTCTGATTTATTTAAGACTGAGTGATTTAATTCACTGAGTTGTTTTTCAATCGCTAACCTTTGTTTATTCAGTCTGTCGGTTTTAATCGCTAACCTTTGTTGTGCGTCCCGTTCAATAATGGTTTTGACCTCAGCCATGCAAGTGGAGGGAATCCACAGCATAGCGCCTGTATTTTGCTTAGGTGTTCTAATTCGTTTAGTCATGTTAATTTGATTAGTGATTTAATACAGTATTCACATTAACATAGTCAGCGCATTAATTCAATGTGTATTATTAATTTACTTAGTGAATTATTATAGATGACTCATGCTAAAACACCGGTTAACTTAGTCGCTATTTTGTCGAGTAAGCCTCAACAACATTATCCTAATACCGCCATACAGCCGATTTAAGGCACGATACCGGATAGCCCTAATGTTAGTTTGGCTCACATTTGATATTGATGTACCGATCATGACAAAGTTAGAAGTGAGAAATCCTCACCTCTAAAAGTAAATACATTCAATATTGATGTACAGGTAGGACAAAGGGTAACTTTCCTTTATGGCGTTAGGGTGTCCCATACAGTCATGATTGATAGTTTCTACATATAGGCCATTGAGTATAGAATTTAGGTATTGATACCAAAGGGCTACAGACATAAAAAAGCCACTGGTTAGAGTGGCTCACTGTTGGTTAATTACCCCTGTTCGGGCTGTTCCTTTAATTTACGAACCCTGTGTTCCTCCTCAACATCAAAGATAAGGTTAATTCTCCCCTGTAATAAATCCACACCTTTACCTGATTCAATGAACATTGCTGATTGTTCCCGTAACACCTTTAGCAGCTCTATTCCCGTCTCAGCGGCCATGCTGCCATTAAGCACACTTGCCGTAATATCCGCCGCGCTTGCGTTGATCTGTTCAGGTCTTGAAAATCCTCTGTAGCTGTTATCACCATCACCCCTAAGATGACTGGGTGTTATTGGGTTGTCGGTAATTTGTGTTTGGGGCTTCAATACTGGAATAGTCCGGTCTAGCAGTATTTTAGCCGCCGCCATATCGCCGCCTTTAGCCGCCTGTACAACCGTTTCTAACACGTCCCTAATATCATCCGGTGTTATCAGTTTTCTAAGTTGTATTGATGAACCTATACCCACTGGCCTTCCAGCGTGGTTTCCTGATTGTCCTTTTTTAAATACTGGAGTTGGCATGGTGTGACCTTTGATAATTTCTGATCGAATCAGTAAAAAACACTATCTAACCTCGCTAATTCTTACGCCATGAACCCATAATAGCAATTTGCGTTTAATCCGGTACTCAGGGGTAAGGAATCCTTTAACATCCTCGACCACTAAGCCGGTGGAATTCCTGTAAACAAAATCGGCCTTGTACTTGGTAGCCCGTTCGCCTGGCTGTTTGGGGATCAGCTCGAATTCTTTCTGTAATTCCAAGTCAGCGATAACACCCGACTGTTGAAGCGCCTTCAATTCTAAATACCGCTTGGCTTCTGCCTTGCTATCGAACTTTAGCCCGTCCACAACGGTTTTTACTGCCCTGTATTTTGATAAGTTACGCATGGTTAAAACGGTATTTTGTCGTTAAATTCTGGGTAGGTTGGCATCGTGGAATAATCCGGTGTAAAGCCGTTATCCTTGCGCCCTGTGCGGTTTGATTGTGGGCGTGGCCTTGGCTGTGACTGTTCAGGCTGTTCTGTTGCCGCCCGTCGTTTCTTAATGTCGTATGGTGATAATGAGTTATTGGCTGTAATCGATAAGCCGTGTTTGGTTTCCCCGGTTGTTTTGTCTTCCCATGAGGTAGGTTTCAGGGATCCAATGACGGCCAGCGCATCACCCTTGCCCAACTTGGCTATGCGTTCGGCAACTTCACCAAATGCCACGCCTGAAATAATGACTGGTTCCGTGTCTCCAACTGATACCGATAACAGGAACTGGCAATAAACCGCACCTTTGGCAGATGTTTTTAATTGAACGTCTCGGATTAATTTACCGCTTACTAATGAATCTAACATGATGTGCTCCTATAAATTCGTGATGTGGATTAATTAACGCTTGCCCGTTTAAAGCTGCTTTTAAGATTGCCATCCATTACATAATCAGTCGTTGCCGTAAGCAGTCCGTAAAACATGGCCTTGGTTTCCATATCGTCAAAATGAATTTTGTTATTGTCCAATGCCCTGATAACCTCATGGCCGCATGTTGCCAGTGCGGTTTTTAAGTCATCTGGGTTGGTCATATCAAGTTGCATCGATTGTGACAATTGAAAGAGTCGTTCAAGTGTTGGGCTCATCATCATTTCGTGGGCTGCTTTGTCTAGGTCTTTGGTCATTGTGGGGTGTCTTGTGTTGTGTGGTTTGGGTTTGGTAACGCCATAAAAGATAAAGTTATTCTTTATGGCGTTGTGTCATTAAATGATGACTACATCATCGATAGTTTTCATAAAACACCCCTATTTATCTGTTGAGGTTAGCAGCTAATACCTAATGTTAATTGTTGTTTAATAGACTTTTATTTGAAGTATTTACACCATAAAAGGTAATATCCTGTTTTTGGCGTTGTGTGTTACCTAGCCCTTGTGTTTGATGTACTCGAGCAAGCCGTTAAGTTTTTCGGTGTCTTCTGTAACCTCGGCAATGATTAACGGATCCTCTTCACCAATGCCAGCCAGCCATTGAAGCGCCTTTTCAATCCTGAGTTGCTGCAATATCGCGGGTTTGTTGGCTAAGATGAAAACACGCTGCTGTTGGGTTAACTCATCAATGGGGGAAATAATCACCTTGTCATCATCACCTTCACGGATTGCAAAACCCGCCGCCCTGATTTTTGATAACTGGTTCATATTGCGCCCTCGCTATTTTTGTTATCCGTAAATTTTTTAAATTGTTCGGATTTAAGCGTCATATCCGTCATATCCGTCATACCACCACTCAAACCCGCGCCGTTACTGGGTTCATCCATGACGGATAGATTTTCGCTATCCGTCATGCTATCCGTCATAAATTGGCTATCCGTCATAATGACACTTGCATGACGGTTACATGACGGATAGGTTTTGCTATCTGTCATGGCTGTAACCCTTGCCACGTCTGGATTGTAGCCATCTAATGACGGATATGACGGATATGACGGATAAATCCCAGAAGTTTTAATTTTGTAAAACCTGCCTGTCATCGTTCGGCCATCTTCTATGGATAAACCCAGTTTTCTAAATCCCGGCATCAATCGCTTAATAATGTTGCTTAAGCCCTTTGTCGATTGTGGCCACGCTTTTGATCTGGTTTGCCGTTCCCCTGCTATAGCCTCCAAGGCACTCATTAAATCATTTGGTGAACCTGTCCAACTATCTCGGCTATCCATTAGCGCCATGATTGCCGAACCTGCTGGACTAGCCTCTATTCCAAGTTCTACCGCTTCTGTTTGGTTTTTACTGTGGGCTTTCATAAATTCGCCTTCGTACCCCGTGCCAACCTCACAAGCCGCCGTCCATTTGGCCATATCAGCCATACGCGGTTTATAAGGCAGTTTTACACTGTCATAATTTGCCAGTCCTAAAGCTAATAAATCCAGCAATCCACCTAAAATATGCGGTTTGTCAGCCTCGAAAGCTGTCCAGAATTCCTCCTCACTGCGTCGGTTATCGCCTTCGATAACAGGCAGGTTAATAATTATTGAACGTTCTGCAAGGTCTGGCCGTGTGGCGATATCATCAATACCGTTTATCAGTACAGGGCGCTGAATCTCTATCAAAAACTGCTCACCATCGCTGTAAAGCTGCCGTTTATCGATACCGCCACCTGTGCTAAGCCTGCATAGCGCATCGCTTAATTCAGGGGATAATCCGCTTAGATTGTCCAGCACCACCATGTAATTGTTGCAAGCTGATACCAGAAGTGAATCTATATCCTTTGGTGGGTTCCTTAATGGCACTGTGGAAGGATCCACTAGCGACCGTAACACTTTAGACGTGGTGCTTTTGCCCGTACCTTGCTCACCCTGCAAAATCAGCACAGGGAAAGGCTTTACACCGCCCAGGGCGCATAATAGCCAGCCAAGTATTAGCGGGAACTGGTCATCATCTGCATTAATGTATTGTTTCAATAACTCAGCATTGCCATTTTTTGACGGTACGGGCAGGCTTGCGGCGCCTTTCCGTCTGGTAAATTTAACGCTTGGTTTATCTATAAGCTGCCAGCCATTGGCGGTAACGTTGACGCACTGCCATTCGCTGCACCCAATATCGATATTGATAACACAACTGATTTTTGATACCCGCATAAAAACATCATGCTTAGGATTGTTAAATTTTGCCTCGGCTTCGAGTGTAGATAATGCCTCGGTTAATGCAGGCGTATTACAGCCTTTACCGGTCAGCTTAAAATATTCGTGGCTAAGGTATTCATTAAATCCACTCGATTTAAGCCTAAAAATGGCCTGTCCTTTACCTGCTGGCATAATTGCGTAACCATCCCCATTTGGGCAGTGGAATAAATCCAGCTTCTTACCAATTTCAATTAGGATTGTTGACTGTGTTTTTTTCCGGCCATCCTCGTCACGGAAAATTATTCTTGTATCAATAGCAGCCGGTTCAGGTTTAACAGCACTATTAAGGTCAATTACATTATTCATGCTGCCACCTCTGAATTCATATTCACATAATCGTTATAATCCCCGCCCACCATAGGACAGACTGACAAAAAGCCATTTACCGCTAACGCAGCCGCTTGTGCTTTTGTTTGGCCAATACCGTTTATATCGTTATCAGCCATAAGGATAATGTCCGTGTTTGGGTGTCGTGATCTGGCAACCAATGCCACCGCTTCAAGGTTTCCAGCGTCAAAGGCTGCAATAGTTTGCTGTCCGGTGTCCTGGTAAATACTGGCTGCTGTAGCGAATCCCTCGGCAATACAAAGCCGTTCAGACTTAACGCCAATGACATAAAAGCAGCCTTTTTTCCTGCCGCCTTTCAAAAATCGCTTAGTACCATCAGCGCCAATGAATTGAAGGTTAACTATTTCAATGGCTTCATTAAACAAGGGGATTATTAACCGACCATCACGGGCAATGCGTGTGCCGTGGGGCTTGATATTTTTACGGGTAAGGTATGGATGATTAACGGCAACTTGTGCGTTATCGTAGATGTAACGAGCTTTGTCGGCGGCCTCATCATGACGGGCTTTAAGTTCAGCGGCTTGTTCGGCTTCAATCCTTTGGCGTTGGGCTTTGAACTCGGCTTTTTGCTCTGGGGTGAATTTTTGACTGTAGCCTTCGAGTTTCCAGTTCTCTTTAATGCCCTGCTTAAAATCCTGAAACCATCCAGCTGCGCGACCGTCAAGATGCAAGCCGTAAGCGCCGTCCAGCTTGCCGTTTATCTTAAATCTGTGAAGTTGGCCGTCCGGTACGATTTCATCAGGTGGAGTAATTCCAGCGGACTGCATAGCAGTTTTAAATTGATTAATTACGTTTTGCATCATGCCACCTCGCCAATAGCAGCCAACAAAACATACTCGGCAACTTTACGATGTCCGTTGATCGTACGGCGGTAGGTGATGATATTGTGGCCTTTTGCCCGTAACTCCTGAATTCTCGAACCCGGGTGCATTACATCAAGTTTTTCCCGTGCCTCGAATGTGCTTAGGGAATGGTTTGATTGCAGGTAAGCCAATATTGCCGCCTGCTGGGTTTCTATACTGCTTAGTTTTTGTTCCATACAGAACATCCTTATTTGATAAAGGACACTTGCAACCACGACAGGACAGGTTATAATCAAACCCGCGTCGTCCTGCTTTGTGGTTGCAAGAAGCCCTAATTAATTAAAATTGGTTAGGGCTTTTTTATTGCCAAAAATTTAGCAGTGATGATGCAAGCACCGCCGCCACCAATATCATTTGGTCTTGAATGACATACAGATTGATTAGCCAGCTCATACAGCACTGCCTTTTAAGTGCAGCATTCCAGCGAACTTAACGCACAGTGACGGGTAACGCTTTTTAAGCCGTAACGCCCTGAATCCTTCCATATTTTCAGCAATCAATCTGCCGTGGTCGAATACTTCAAAGCGTGATTCTAGGTTGGTTTTTGGGTGTGTTTGTCCGAGTTGGACGGGTGGTGTTTTCATTTTGATGATTCCTTGTAAGTGTGAATTGCCCTTTGGGTCTAATCGTAGGGCGGTGCGATGTATCAAGTTAGACCTACCGCACAAGGACGCGGCCAACCTTTTGACGGGTTGCTCAATACACCACACCATAACGGTGTGTAAAATTACTACTGCTGGGGACACAAAAAAACCACGTTTAATAGTGGCCTTCTGGCCTTGTTTAATCGGGGGTCTAATCCCGTCATTGCTGTTGCAACGATTTGATAGATTAATGCTCTGAGGTTGATTCGTCAAGGCTTGCATTAGTTGCCACCTTGAACAGCACGGCTAGCGGCAATACGTGAATCTATCCAAGCCTGAACTTCAGATTCAACCCAGGCTATTGTTCTGGAGCTTAAATTTATAGGGCGTGGGAAAGTTGGGTCGTACTGTGGTGATTTTGGGTTTAGTTTGTTGTATATGCTGGTTCGCTTTAGGCCAGTGGCTTGTTCGAGTTGAGGCCGTCTAATTGCGCGGTGTATGGGGTTTTGAGCGGGTAAGTTTTGCATATAATAGGCTTCCAGTGAATGAGTTGGTACTGGAAGTTGATTATATGCACATCTTATTGAGGAATTAAGATGAAAAATTTCATGTTTTGAATGTTTTTGTATGTCCTAAGCTGTATTTGTCCTAAGAAGTGAAAACCGGAAACAGGTTAACGAATCCTGCTTATTGCCCCGTCGGGCTATCCGGTTGATTGATTATAATCTAGTTGGTAGTACGTAACGCCATGTATGTTGGGCATTTATCTGTATGCCTCATTGAACTTATTTAAGTGCATGATAGAATTAAATAATAATTAATGGAGGTTGCTATGAATGCTGTTGTTAAAACAAAAGATATTGAAACGATTTTTGACCATAATATTACTTCAGATGAAATTCTTGCTTTAACAGATGGTTATCAAGAATCCCAAGAAGATTACTTATATGCGTTAGATCAAGACAGTGCTTTTGCTGATCTGTACCGCTTATATAGTCTTCGTGGCAACAGCGATAAAGCGTTATTTTTTTGTGATCAAATTACAGACATTGCCTTTAAAAACCAATTTAAAGCCCGTCCTTGTTGCGCTGCGCATTCCTGATTTGTACCTCTATTTTTGCTGTTTCATTAATAAGCGGTAAACTGAATACGCCTTAGAGCTGTGACCCTCACTAATTCTACGAGTGGTAGCGGAGCAATCCCCTAGTGAAGCTGGAGTTGAAGTACCAGCCATGCTTTAAGGTTTCTTTATCTCTCTATATTTAAAGTTTCAAACTGCCCTGTTAATCGGTATCACCACCGCACCATTCTTTAAAGTATCAAGATAATCCGCCCACTGTTGCATCATTGCCCGTCTTTCTGGAAGGTGGGCGGTTCTGTTGTAAGCTCTGCCGTTAGCGTCCCTGACTGCGTGGGCTAATTGATGTTCTATGAAGTCGGGACGAATGCCTAATACCTCGTCCATGATAGTTCTGGCCATTGCCCTAAAGCCGTGGGCAGTCATTTGATCGGAACTGTAACCAAGCCGCCGCAATGCTGCCCCCAAAGTATTTTCACTCATGCACCTGTTACCGTGCGGTGTGCGTTCTGAGGGGAATACATAACGGCCATGGCCTGTTAACGGGTGAAGTTCTGAAAGTATCGCTACTGCCTGGGTTGATAACGGGACAATGTGATCTGTTCCGGTTTTGGTGACAAAGTACCGCCATTCTTTAGCCTCTAAATCAATATGCTCCCATTCAGCCGCCCTTAATTCACCTGGACGCACAAACACCAACGGCGCAAGCTTCAACGCAGATAAAGCAGTAAATGTGCCTGTGTATTTGTCGATTGCCCGTAGCAGTTCGCCCACTTCCTTGGGTTCCGTAATTGATGCAAAATGCCCACCTTTGGCCACGGGTAACGCGCCTTTTAAATCCGGTGTAATGTCCCGTTCGGTTCTGCCAGTGGCCACCGCGTACCTGAAAACCTGCCCCACGATCTGTAAAACCCTGTGC
>NZ_JAYTLQ010000020.1:0-1740 GCF_043729335.1 Crenothrix sp.
GGAATCAACCACTTACCGTTCGTCCTGAGCTTGCACCACTGGCACTTCCTATGGTCTTCGAAGGACTTATTCAGAGGTTAATTTAAAAACCCAGAATTCCATTTTAAACGTATTACAGGTCGGATAGTATGAAATTGTGAACACGTGTTTTGTACCCTGTGCATTTAATTGCTAGCAAAATCAATAAAAAAATGGCCGAAGCCTGTTTCCAGTCTTCGGCCATGCAGTCTACGTCAACCATTCGCTTTTGAGGGGGAAACGGTTAATGCAGACAAAACATCCTTGCGCACGAGTCCTTGACCGCTACAACACTTTTTCTAGATGCGGCCTATTTGATCGCCGCTAGGTCCTTTTCTATCACTTTCGCTGGCAATGGAATGTAACCATCCTTAATAACTGATTGTTGCCCCGTTTTTGACAAGACCATTTTTATAAATTCAAGCTCCAATGGCGCTAACGGCTGATTGGGTTTTTTGTTAACGTAAATATACAAATAACGCGTTAAAGGATAAGTCCCATTGAGCGCGTTTTCAGGCGTGGCTTCAACAAAGCTCGTGCTGCCTTTTTTTGCCAAGGGCACCATTTTTATACCGGAAGTGGTAT
The DNA here is from genome assembly GCF_043729335.1 of Crenothrix sp. Taxonomy (NCBI): domain Bacteria; kingdom Pseudomonadati; phylum Pseudomonadota; class Gammaproteobacteria; order Methylococcales; family Crenotrichaceae; genus Crenothrix; species Crenothrix sp. The sequence goes on from NZ_JAYTLQ010000020.1 coordinate 604, forward strand.
AGCCCATGCCAGAATAACCAATACCGTTTACTGATTCGGTAACCGACTGGACGACCGAGGCAGAACCTGGCTGTTCGTTAACATTGCTTTTGAAATCACCTTTACATAAGGCGTGTTCCTTAAAATAGCCATAAGTGCCGGATACCGAGTTCCGTCCGTACAACTGGATGCTTTTTGCGCCCCATGCCGCGACTCCTGCGTCACCCCAGGTTTCAATACTGGCTGCACCACCGCATTTGTTGGTGGAAGAAAAAATGCCGTCAACCTGCTCCATCGTCAAACCCTTCACTGGGTTGTCCTTATTTACCATAACGGCAAGGGCATCTACCGCTACCGGAATAGCCGTCGGTTTATAACCATTTTTACCCTCGAAAGCTTCTATTTCATCATCTTTCATTTCACGGCTCATAGGGCCGAGGTTTGATGTGCCTTCAGTCAGCGCAGGCGGCGCAGTGGAGGAGCCTGCGGCCTGGATTTGGATGTTGACGTTGGGGTAAGCACGGTTAAAATCCTCCGCCCATAACGACATCAAGTTAGCCAAGGTATCAGAGCCAACGCTGGACAAATTGCCCGATATGCCACTGGCTGGCTGATATTCGGGGAGATCTGCATCAACAGCCTGTACGGCATGGGCTGCTGTAGCCATAAGCCCAGCAGAAACAAGCCCCATTGCAGCAATAAGTGATTTCGTTTTAAACAGTGGTTTCATTTTAGCTCTCGAGTAGATAATGGTTGTAGTAAACGGACAGAATGCGGGTAGCTTAATCGCACTTTATGACAGAAATATGACAATGACACAATTTATCGGATTTAATCTACGCTTTCTTCAAATAATGATTTTGGATAGGTAATGGACAGCAATTGTGCACAGCCTTTATCCAAAGGCGACCAGTCATCTGGCAACATTAACCGTGCCAAAGCGGCTGTTGGAAACAGTTTTTTAGCGCCGGGCAGGTCAGCTTCATTGACCAAATAAGTCAGCAGGTCTTCAAGCTCAGGGTTGTGCCCGACCAGCAACACCCGGCTAAAAGAAGCCGGACAATCGGCCAACACCGATTTCACCCGGACTAAGCCTTCGTCATAGAGGCGTTTTTCTTGCTGGATATGGCGATGGTCGATGCCAAAACCATCACAAAC
>NZ_JAYTLQ010000021.1:0-1760 GCF_043729335.1 Crenothrix sp.
GGCAATGTCGACACCATAAACCAGGCCATTAAAGCGAACGTCAGCGCCTATATAGTCGATGGTCTTGAGCACAAGCGCATTAACAGCATTATCAATGTGACTATCGCCCGATTCAAACATCAACAATCCCTCAAAAATGCACTGGAAGAAGCATGTGCAAAACTTGAAGACAGAAAACAGATAGATCGTGCAAAAGCCATATTAATCAAAACCCAAAACTTTACCGAAGACGAGGCTTACCACACGCTTAGAAAATTGGCGATGGATAGGAATATTACTCTGGGTGAAATGGCTAAAAACGTTATTGCCATGTCGGAACTGTTCAAATAGGGCCTCAACTGCATCCAAAAACTATGAAAACGTTTATCAAAGTCACTGAGATCTGGATCCCAGACAAAGAACGCACCCAGCTGGAATTTGGCTCCGGTTTATATGGCGGGTTACACGATTTTAAAGCGGCCAGCGAACAACAACAGTTTGCTTATAACGAAGGTTTACCCGGCAAGGCTTGGGCGGCCGGTCATCCGATTGTGCTGACAAAATTTGAATATTCTTACTTTAAACGGACTGCCGCCGCTAAAAAAGCGGGCTTGACTTGCGGTATTGCCATACCCGTATTTTCCGGTGACTTTTTGATGGCCGTTGTGGTTTTTTTATGTGGTGATGATGAAGAACATGCAGGCGCTATTGAGGTTTGGTGCAATAATCCAATATCGGCAAACACGCTTAATGTTATGGACGGTTATTACGGCACGCTGCAACATTTTGAAGCTATTTCCAGGCAGCTCAATATGCCTAAAGGTCAGGGTCTGGCTGGACTGGCATGGGCAACGGGTATGCCGATACTGATAGATGACATAAGCAAGGCAGCTACATTCATCAGAGCCAGCGATGCACAACAGGCAGGCATTAGCATGGGTATTGGGATTCCTGTTTCAGACACCCTCAGGCAAACCTACATCATGACTTTTCTTTCAGCTAAAGCCACACCTATTGCCAAACGAATTCAACTATGGATTCCTGACCGACAAGGTAAGCAACTCATCTGCCAACAAGGTTATAGTAAAAACAGCAATGACTTGGCAAAAATATTTGAAACAATTACTGTTAACAAAGGTGTCGGCGCAATCGGTCGCGTGTGGCTGACAGGCATGCCTGTCATTTCCGGCAATCATGAATCATCCAACTATAATCCAGAACTGGATAACCTAAGCAGTATGCTAGCCCTGCCCGTTATAGAAAAAGGCCGGTTAAAAGCAATTGTGAGTTTTTTGTTTTAATGGCTAAAAACCCCAAAAAAGATCATGTTTGGTGCAAAATACTTTAAATACTGCACATTACTAGAGCGCCGCATTAACAATCTTTAAGCCTGATAAATGCCATCAATACTTGCCGAACCTTCACAGAGTTAATACAAGCACTTGTTTTTATTGATATAGTAAAAGCATGAATGGTTATTTAATGAATTTGGCACGTCTTATGCTTTAACATTTACAGAGGTTCCAAAGTTGGAATCACCATTCCATGCTCAATGCTGAGCAACTGACAAAGGCGTCAAATAAATCGTTGTGTCATTATCGACACCCGGTTTTGAGACGTTTTTTTTTGCCTGAAAACCTATATAGGATAAAGCCATCATGAAAAGATCGGGGAAATTTACCATTAAAAAACTGGTTACAGCACTCTCTACTGTTGCCGCTATTACCACATTAAGCTTTGCATCCAGTGTGGGCGCCGTTGAAAAACTGGAAAAAGAAAGC
>NZ_JAYTLQ010000022.1:0-21882 GCF_043729335.1 Crenothrix sp.
TCTTCCCGATTTCGTGGGGTAGCCACTACATATAGTGTTAGCCATGACCAAACAAACGCCGACCTTCAATATCAAGCCAGATATGCTGGAACAACCGGCCTAAGTCATATATGCCGTAACAACGCCGTTTGATGACTTTAATTTTATTGTTAAGGCCCGACAAAACCACTCGATGCCCGTTGAATGAAAGTGTACTGATTTCATTCATCCACTTCTGTATGTCCCCACAAACGAATCAAAACAGGTCAGCTTTAACGCTTGAACTTGCTTAATCCAGGCATTTAGCTCAATAATGGCCTGCATTTTAGTCAATGGTCTATTAAAAATACCCGTCAGCAACTCCCTGAAAAAATAGACATGTTTCAGAATAGGCGCATAACTAAAAAACAACAAAGGTGGCTTCCTGTTCTGGCGACAAAGCTGGGCAACTTTTTCTAAATACCCACATCACCCTTTGAGCTCGGCATATTCTTTAGCAGATAAGGTCTTTTTCAATAGTTTCATTTCCTGCTTTCTGGCCTTGTCAGCACAGCCGGGTAGTTTTGGGCAACATGAAACCTGTCGACCACGACAGTAACACCCGGGAGTTCTTCATACACAGCATTGCTATACCCTTCATATACATATCGACACAAGCCCGTTGTATCGTGGTTTTTACGGCCACTGGAATGCTGGCCAAAAAAGCTTTGACGGTGTCTTTCTTCCGATCCGGCAATACCGCCAATATGTGCTTTTCACCTTGCGCATTAATGGCTGAAACAATGACAACAAAATCTTTGTGCCCCTTCTTTAAGGCTATTTCATCAAGATCAAGACCAAGTACCGGTATCACTTTGATTGTATTCCAATCAACCTTCTGATGAATATAACGGTTGATGATGATCCACGGCAGCTTTACCGATCCCCCGCTTCATGCTGACATCGATAACAGTGCTATTGATCAAGTCGCGTAATTACAATTGCTCAAAAGCCTTGGTGTGTGGGCTTTTAGGGATATACCAGCCGCACTCCTGTGTCGTCGTTGGACCATTGTCGCAATACGGGCATTGGTAACGTTTAGGCTTGATTTTAATCCAAACGGGCTTTTCTAATATGGGCAAATGCCGTAAGGTAATTTCTTTACCCTGCCCATAAGATTGATCAATAAATTTACCGCAATGCTGGCAAATCGTCCCTTTCTGTTTGCTGTCTACGGTAATCACAAAACCTTTTTTTGTGGGGGTGTATATTCTTACAATGGTAACGTCGGGAATATCCAGGGGGATTTGTAGCAGCATGGGTCTCTTGCAAATAATGGCCGTTTATGGGATACAAACACGCCAGTATCATATACTGCATGTAGTGGCTACCCCACGAAATCGGGAAGAGCCAATATTTTATAACTGATTATATTCTTTCATATTTTTAAGGGCTCCCCTATCCTTCTTATCCCGAACTCAGGTTAAATAGACAAAATAGGCTCAAGCACTAAGGTCTCACTGGAAACACACAAAAACATTGATGTGTGACGGTTATAGTCCCAACGTTCAATGTCACAACTACGAGGCTCTTTTAAACGGTGATAACGAATGATATTAACCGAGTTGTCAATGTTTTGACGTGTTCTACTGGACACTCCAGTGCCCGCCTGAACAGCCCACATACGCTGATCAAACTCTGAAAATTTATGATGCAAGGGGACAATGAAAGGCAAATGGATATGGCCACCCAAAATAAGATCAGCCCCCGCTTTAGCCCAATTTGCTAAAGCCAGTTTACGGCCACGCATTACATTAACCTCATCCTCTAAATGCGTCACATAAACCGGATGATGCGCCACCACAATACGTAATTGCGCCGGTTGCGCCTGATTGAGTAACTGATTGACACGCCCTACTTGTACTGCGGAAATCTCCCCGTTTATATGACGATAGCGGCGCGTGGTTTTTACTGCAATCACTAATAAATCCTGAGATTTAAACACCGGTTCAAGATTTACCCCAAATCTCCGGCTGTAATTAAAATAAGGCCAAAAAATCCGCATCGGTAAATTGAACAACGGAATATCATGATTACCGGCAATCACCAGGTTTGCTGGGGCTTTTAGGGCATCAACAAAGTCCCTGGCTTTACGGAATTGGCTATTTCTGGCGCGCTGGGTAATATCTCCCGATAAAATAACCAAATCAGGCTGTTGTTGGTGTGCCAATGTAATGAGCGCTTTAACGACATCCGGCTGTTCTGTTCCAAAATGCGGATCAGAAACATGTAAAATTACACTCATAATGTCGCTTTATTTTTTTCCAGGTTTTCAGGATGTGGCTTGATAAGCCATAGCGGTTGCGGAGTAATGTCAAATTCCAGTGGCGCTTTTAACCAAAAAATCTCACCATCAATGGCCACCTTAACTTTACGGCCCAGGAATTTTGAAATCCTGACTTTCATTTTTTTAAAATTAAAGTTAACGATATTTTCATCTTCCCCAAGCTTGCCAAGCACACCTCTAAAAATCAATTTTAAGGTAGCTACCCTATCCAGTGGAGAAGGAATAATTGCCGCAAGCTTGCCGTGCTCAATATCATGGCTCTCAGGAACGCCTACATGCTCAAGCTGTAAGCGATTATTGCCTACAAAAAGACTTGGCGTGGAAAACCGTAGGGCTTTATTTTGGGTTTCAATATCAAGATGAATAATCTGACGATTTAAAAAAAGCGTGTATAAAGCGGCAACGAAAGCAACAGCACGACTCCTGCCCAATTGGTTTTTAAAGACTTCCCTGGTTTCAAGCAAATCAGGATATAACCCTAAACTTGCGTTGACTAAAAATATTGTATCGTTAACCCGGCCAATTTGCACAGGTTCCAAATGCCCTGCCAATATAACCTGCAAAGCTCCCTCAATAGACTCAGGTATGCCGTGGGTACGGGCAAAATAATTGAAAGTTCCCTGGGGTATTAACGCCATCGGACAATTTTCAGCTAGAACCTGTTGAGCAATGGTATGAATAGCGCCATCCCCCCCTGCGGCAACAACAATACCATTGTTTTCTTTGGCCAATTTAACGGCATCTTGGGAAATTTTTAATAAATCCTCCGGATTATCTACTAGCGTTATTGAATAATCACGCTGAGCCGGCTTCAAAACAGCTTCGATTTGTTCACAAATAGCCGATGTATCCGTTTTTCCGGAACGGCAATTTAAAATAATAAACAAGGGCGAAGCAGACTGAACGATTGAGGTCATGAGTGTTTCTCGGCAGTTATTTAATATTATGCCTTTGGTACTAAAAACTAACTTAAATTCAATTTAATCATTCACCTCCACAGCAAATCACCTTATAAATGACTATCCCACCTTTTGCTCCACAACCTGACCATCAGCCACGCACAACACAACAGACGCCAAATTGCAGAAGATACCGTGCTCGACAACACCTGGCGTATTGCTCAACAGATCATTCAACGTTTTAGTGTCTAGCGCTGCATCAAATACCATATCCAACACCACGCTGCCATAAGAGCTTATCACTAAGCCGTCTTTGTTCGCGGTTTGGCGCAAATCCCCTACCCCACCCAGTGATTCCAGATTGCGTTTAACCATCTGCCAGGCAAACGGCATCACTTCTACAGGAATAGCATAATTAGCACCGATACGGTCAACGCGTTTACTAGGGTCAATCAACACCCAAAACTGATCCGCTGCACGCGCCAGAATTTTTTCCCGCACCAAATCAAAACCGCGCCCTTTTAATAAGTCAAAATCAGCACTGACTTCATCTGCACCATCCACATACACATCAAGCTGTTGGATAGTATCAAAACCCAGCACTGGCAAATTAAGTGACTGTGCCTTAATGGCACTGACAACGGAACTTGCCACTACCTTGATATGCAAGCCTTCATGACTTCGACGCGCCAATTCTTCAATAAAATAATTGGCCGTTGAGCCGGTACCCAGCCCTACCAGCATACCGTCTTTAATCTGCTGGGCCGCATGATGGGCAACGCGTTCTTTATCATTCATAAGGTAGCTCTCCTAGTACATTCAATCATCTGTAAACACGATCATAGCAAATATTCTATCCATACAGTTTCATTCTTTATCCTCTGTATTTAGCGCCGCACAGTAAGCCCCTATCTTCAAAATCCATTCCAAAAAGCATTTACCACTAAAAACCACAAAAACCTGTTGCTTTTTTTAAACACAAATTTTTCAGCTGACAAGAATTTATACAAAAAAACAAGCCCTATTTATTGATTTATAAGTAAAAAATAATTATGGCACGGATAGTGCTTTTACTAATTTATGTTAGCTAATGATGCCTGACATAGAAAGTATTAATAGATTGTCTGGCTGCAATTGAAACCTCCTCAATATAAGGCAATTGAAGATTGGGTTTTACCGGTTGATTTTTACACAAGCAAAGATTCCTGTGCTGGGACATAAAAAAATAAACATCGTAATACCGTTTAAACGCATTTTTTACTTTGACAAAGGACACGCAAGTCAAAAGGTGGCTACCGCTTAACCCTGCTGATCTGCAACAACACAAGCCATAACAAATGACTTCATGGAGAGGTTTTATTATGAAAAAAACAAATAGTTTCAAACAAAAACGCATGTCACTAACCGTTATGCTGGCATTAGCCACACCTGCCGCACTACAACTAGCCCACGCCGGTGCGGGTTGGGGAGACAGCGCAGATGTTTCAGGAGGGCCCATCAAAACTCCTACCTATTATGCCAACAGCCCATCGGGATTAAGAGATGCGTCCGACGAAACGGGCGCTTTCACAGCATGCTTTACCCCTCCCCCTTCATCTGGTTCATTCGATACTTTAAACTTAACGTCTCCCAGCACTGGCGCAAACTGCGACACCGGTGGCTATATCGACACTGCCGGAATGAGCTTAGGGTTGCGTAAGTTCGTTGATACCCTGCCCGGCTTTAATAGCATCAACAATTTAGGGAATTCCATCCCTGTCGCAGTGCCTGACACAGCAACGTATCCAGGCTCAGAATACTACGAAATTGCCGTAGTGGAATACAAGCAAAAAATGCACACTGACCTGGCAAAAGAAACCACGTTACGTGGCTATGTACAAATTTCAACAGATGGAAGCGGCATTTCCCTGGCTAATATCAATGGCTCTCCCGTTTTATTGCCCAATGGATCGCAGGCGAAAGCGGTTGCCAAGCCTTCTTATCTAGGCCCCATTATTAACTCGACCAGCGGCACACCCACACGCATTAAGTTTTACAACTTGCTGCCAGCAGGCGCTAAAGGCAATCTGCACTTACCAGTTGATGAAACCCTTACTGGCGCAGGTTTAGGCCCTGATGGCATCAGCAAATACCAGCAAAACCGTGTGGAAATCCATTTGCACGGCGGCGATAATCCTTGGATCAGCGATGGTACGCCGCACCAATGGATATTGCCTGCTAGCGATGAAATCGCCCTCAGCAACCCCGCTAACAGTGCTGCCATAAAATCGATGGCGCGTGGTGTGGGGGCTAAAAATGTTCCTGATATGCCTGATCCGGGCCCTGGCGCAATGACCTATTATTTCCCTAATGGGCAAAGTGGCCGCATGATGTGGTATCACGACCATACTTTAGGCTTAACCCGTCTTAACGTGTATTCAGGGGTAGCGGCAGGCTATATGCTGAATGATTTACCAGGTATTGGCGAAAAACATCCGGCATTGGCATCACTATTACCCGCTGAGTCAATCCCGCTGATTATTCAAGACAAAACCTTTGTCCCTAAGGATATTGAAATACAGGATGCCAAGTGGAATGGCCTAAGCCAAGAAGCTGATTTATGGTATCCACACGTCTATGAAACCAACCAGGATCCAAACTCCGTAGACGGCACAAATCCAGTAGGCCGTTGGGACTGGGGCCCGTGGTTTTGGCCCGTATTTCCATCTGCTTACGACTTACCGACCGGTGAAGTGAATGCGGTAAATGCAACCACACGTCTTAGCGAAGTATCCACTACACCAGAAGCTTTTATGGATACCCCTGTGGTCAACGGAACGGCGTATCCAAAGTTAGAAGTGGATCCAAAAGCCTATCGCTTCCGCATTTTAAATGCCGCAAATGACCGCTTTTTAAACCTTGGCTTGTATATTGCCGCCGATAAGAACTCTACTGATCCGGTTGACCCTACCACACCTTATGGTCAGCCTAAACTGTGTAATGGCAAAGGCTCTGCTAACAATCAAGTGCCGGTTGCCAACTGTACGGAAGTCAAGATGGTACATTTCGATACCAGTTATCCAGCAGTTTACGGAGCGGGTAGCTCAAGCTTCCCTACTTCTGGCGGCCCTACTGATACCGGCTGGGGCACACCTAACGCCGCTTTATTCCCGATGGGAGTTCCAGACCCTGCGACTGCTGGCCCTAATATTCTCCAAATCGGCAATGAAGCCGGCTTACTGGCTAATGTCCATGAGATTCCCTCCACTATTATCAATTACGAATATAACAAACGTAGTGTAACCGTGCTGGGTGTACAAGAGCATGGCCTATATCTTGGTACAGCAGAACGTGCTGACGTGGTTATTGACTTCTCAAAATACGCAGGGCAAACCTTGATTTTATATAACGATGCGCCAGCACCCGTGCCAGCCTCCGATCCACGTATTGATTACTATACCGGTAATGATGACAATACAGGTGCAGGCGGTGCGCCTAGAACAAAACCGGGTTATGGCCCCAATACACGCACAGTTATGCAGATTGTCGTGAAAAAAATCACGCCACAGCCAGAACTGAATGTGCCTGCTTTAAAAGCCGCTTTACCAGAAGCTTATGCCAGTGTACAAGCTAAGCCTATAGTGCCAGAACCAGAGTTTAATAATGCATTTCCAGGTATCGCCACATCGGTCAGAAATAATGCCCGCATCTACACAGGTACGGTTTATCTGGGCGGATTTAAAGGTATGTCATTCAAGACACCTGAAGCCATTAATTATTTTCCGGCACCCACATGTAGCTCAGCCGCCGCGTGTAACACTGCCGTAAACACACAGCAAACTACCCCAGCCGCACCAACCGGAACAACAGTTGTCCCCAACGGCAAAGGCTTGGTTAGTGCACCCGCCGGTAGTACAGTCAGTGCATTTATCCAAAATAAAGCGATTCAGGAATTATTTGACCCTACCTATGGGCGTATGAATGCCACGTTAGGGATTGAACTGCCCTTTACCAGTGCCTTGACACAAACCACAATCCCTTTAGCTTACGTGGATCCGGTGACTGAAACAGTGGCTGACGGTGAAACCCAGTTCTGGAAAATAACCCATAATGGTGTAGACACTCACCCTGTCCATTTCCATTTGGTTAACGTACAAGTGATTAACCGCATCGGTTGGGATGGCACCATCAAAGTGCCTTATGGTGATGAATCAGGTTGGAAAGAAACCGTTAAAATGAATCCGCTGGAAGATGTCGTGGTTGCAGTTCGCGCCAAAAAACCAACCCTTACGGGTGTGGTCGGCGCTAACGGTTTTGGACTACCGTTGAGCAAGCGTTTAATGGATCCATCGCAACCTATTGACTCAACTTTGGAATTTACACCCGTGAATCCAGCCACAGGTAACCCTATGGTCGTTAAAAATGCGGAACGGGATTACGGCTGGGAATACGCATGGCATTGTCATATTTTAGGTCATGAAGAAAACGACTTCATGCGTCCAGTAAAGTTTGATGCTAACGAAGTAATGCCTGCCGCACCTAGCAACTTAACCATAAATGGCGGCGCATTATCCTGGATTGATAATGCCACCACCGAGTATGAATATACCGTAGAACGGGCTTTGGTAACCAATGGCGTAATAGGCGCTTACAGTGCTGATCTAACAGAGGCAGCGCCACAGATTATCGGCTCTGCACCGCTAGCCAACGCCACACACTTTACCGACACCACCTTAAGTGCATTGATCCCATCTAACAATACTGCTCCTTTGGTCAGGGCAACCGATGTCGGCCTCAATTCAGTAACATTAAACTGGCCAGCAAATAACGAACTGGGCTATAAAGTCTTCCGCTCTCCTTCGCCTGCTGGACTTGATAGCTTTGTTGAAATCAACCCTGTCACCGGAACTACCGCGACCTACACCGACAGCAGCGTAAGCCCAAGCACTCAATATACTTATACGGTAGTCCCCGTTAGCCCAAGCCTGGCTTATTCTTACCGAGTGACCGCTATTGGTGCTAAAGGCAGCAGTTCTGTTGAAGCGCAATCTGCATCAGCGTTTGGTGCATCTGCAACCGCTACCATTGATGTAACGACAGCCAGCCCTACTGTTGTAGCAGCACCCACCGCCTTAGTGGTTGATTCAACACTGGCTCGCATTAGATTAATTTGGACTGATGTTGCGGTTGCTCCACAAATAGCACCTACGACTTATAGCATTCAACGGGCAAGCGATGGAGTAAGTTTTGCAACCATAGCGACCGTAGGAGCCACTGTAAGAGCCTATAACAATATTGCAACCGGTGCTTACCCAATAGCCTTAGGCAATACTTATACCTACAGAGTCATCGGACAAAACGCTACCGCTACAGTAAGTAGCTCAGCACCGTCTAATGGTGTCACTGTGCAGTATAGTGCTCCTGCCATACCATCAGTACCTAACCAAGGTGCAACAACGACCACCACTGTAGCTCTCAACTGGCCTGCGGTACCCAATGCCACTCGCTATACTGTATTCCGAAATGGGGTACAGGTTTGGAATGGAACTGCGCTCAGCCGCACACAAGGCGGTGAGATAGCCGGTAACACGTACAACTTTACAGTAACTGCCAGCAATGCTCTTGGAAGCTCAGCAAATTCAGCTGCTCTTTCGGTAACCATGGTTCCTGTAGCTCCTGCTATCGCTCCCACCGCGACATTGGGCGCGGTCGGAAGTAAAAAGATTAATCTGGCTTTACCAGCACTACCTACCGGTGCAACGGGCTTCAATGTTATCTATCAAACCCGTGCTAATGCTTTGGCTGCCTGGAGTGCGCTGACAACCCTACCTAACGCAACAGGAATAACCGGCACTACCTACCAAACAACGGCTTTGGCAGCGGGGCAATATCGCTTCCGTGTCGCGGCTGTCAATACCAGTGGTATCTCGGTAAGTAGCCCTTCAAGTGCAATAGTTACCGCACCATAAGCCAGCTAATAGTGTTAATAACATCCCCTTTCAATCTTGAAAGGGGATGAGCCGGATAAAACCAATTTATAAAACAGATTGAATACACTCAACTGAATACAGGATTAAAGCCATGAAAACACATACCCAAAAACTTGCCAGCGCCATTATTATGTTGCTGGTGGCCGTTAACGTACAAGCCCGTCCTATTGCCTTACCCGATCCAGCGACGGGTTCAAGCCAAAGCGGAAGCTTCAGTATTAATGCTGAAGATCAAATTACTGTAACCGGAAATCCCGTTAGCCTAACAACCTCTTTGCCTGCAAACGGCGATGTGGCCAGTGGCACAGCGCGTTTTATGAGCGGTTCATTACACTATAACGATGGCAGCGCTACTGTCGATGGCCGGATGGCCAGAGTAACTTTCGGTAGCCAAATTAACAATGGCCAAGTGACCTACCTAATAAAAGGCCTGGTTTATGGCACGTTGACACAAGCCGGAAAAACCGTTGATGTTAACGGCGATTTTGCAGTCACTACCAAGCCAGCACCTGAAGGTACTGAATTGACCCAAGCGCAAGTGGATTCCAGTGATCTATTGTTAACCATACGTTCCAATATTAATAATACTCAAGCACAGTAATCAGCTTTTTACTTTAGGTAGGGACGTAAAATCTTGCGTCTCTACCTTAACCGGATAAATAGACGTCCCAAATCTATACGCTGTTGCTTAATAGATTAATCCCCACTATCAGCCTACTAAAATCCAAAATTGCACTAAACTTCTGAAACAATACAGTCACGCTAACGACTGGCTTACGCTTCGTTTTTGTCATCAGGAGACATCATGCATTTTAACAAGTTACCTTTAAACCTTATTTTTGGATTGGTTTTTTTAACCCCGCAAGCTTTCGCTGAAAAACAGCCCCCAGCAGTCGGTTCTTTCAGCACTAATAATGATGCTATCAGCTACGCCGTAGGCGCCTCTATTGGCAGGAACTTCAAGAAAGAAGGCTTTTCAATCAACGAAAAGGTTTTTGTTAAAGGCATGCAAGATGGTTTGTCCGGTGCAAAACTCAAAATGTCAGAAAAAGAATTTAAATCCGTATTAGCGGGGTTTCAAGGCGATATGCGCCGCAAGATGGCGGCTAATCATCAAGAAAAAGCCCTACAAAATAGAAAGACGGCAGACGAGTTTCTGGCTGAAAATGGCAAGAAAGCGGATGTAGTCAGCTTACCCAGTGGCGTTCAGTACAAGATTATCAAAGCTGGCGACGGGGCAAAACCTACCGACTCCGATACCGTTCAAGTTAATTACCGCGGCACGCTGCTGGATGGCAAAGAGTTTGATGCCAGCCTACCCGACAAACCCGCCAATCTAAAACTCGCTCAATTGATTGCCGGCTGGAAAGAAGCCTTACGCTTGATGCCTGTCGGCTCCAAATGGCAACTGTTTATTCCCTCCAAATTCGCTTATGGCGAAAGAGGCGTGGGCGTTGATATTGGCCCAAACGAAATGCTGACCTTTGAAGTGGAATTATTGGGCATTCAAAAATAAGCTAACAATTTTTGGCTATCCACTTAAGCTGGGACACACCTTAATATTGCTGGTGTAGGTTCACTGCCATTAAGTTAAGCAAGAAAGCTCCCTCTCCTGCTGGAGAGGGTTGGGGTGAGGAGAATAAAATCAACAAGTTAAATTTCCCCTCATCCCAACCTTCTCCCTTTGGAGAAGATGTCGTGTTCTTAACTTAATGGCAGTGTGGTGTAGGTTGGGGTGACGCAAGGAACCCCAACATATAACTACTTATCGTAGGGTTAATTACCTCAACCAATCTACAAAACGTGTCCCAGCTTAAATAAGTAGCCCATTTTTTATACGCAGGCCGTGTTCATTAGAAACGCACAACTTCTTTAGAAATTATCCATGTTAAAAAACTATTCCCTACTTGCTGGCAACACCCCTACCCCCATCCTAATTGTTTTAAGTTTGTTAGCCTTGTTGCCGATCAATGCAGTAGCGGAACCGCCATCGACAACAATCAATTTAATAGAGCAAGGACAGCGTATCTACCAAGAAGGTACTCTAATTTCAGGTAAGCCATTAGAAGGCTTTCGTAATGGCAATGCCACCCTGAAAGGTACTGAAGCCGCCTGCGTTAATTGCCATCGCCCCAGTGGCATGGGATCAGTAGAAGGCGATATTTTGATAGCCCCTATCGCCGGAAACTATCTTTTTAATCCGGACAAGGTGCAGGTTACCAACATGGATCCGCGCAGTGGCAAAAAATTTAATCAAGCCCATCCTGCTTACACCGAAGACAGTTTAGCCACCGCTATTACTGCGGGAATAAATAATTCCGGAAGAAATATGTTGGCGTTAATGCCTCACTATGCGCTGGAAAAACAAGATATGGCAGCGCTGTCGGCTTATTTGCACCAGCTTTCATCCACTTGGTCTGCGGGTGTAGATGCAGAAACCATACATCTGGCAACGGTTATAACACCGGACGTAGAGCCACAGCGCCGAAAAGCTTTCCTGGATACTTTGCGTTTATCCATTATTCAAAAAAACGGTAGCACAGCGACCGCTTCCAGTAAAAAAGGCCGCCACCACATGACATCGGCTGCGGAAATGGTACTGGGCACCGAACGTAAATGGGCTTTGCATGTCTGGGAATTGCAAGGAACGCCGGACACCTGGACGACACAGCTAAATGAAAAATTGCACAATCAGCCGGTCTTTGCCCTGTTATCTGGCGTAACTAACACGACGTGGGAACCTGTACACAATTTTTGCGAAGACAAGCATATTCCTTGCTGGTTTCCAAGCGTAGCATTACCGGTAACGACGCAATCGTTTTACAGCTTATATTTTTCAAGAGGCGTGCTGCTGGAAGCGGATGCGCTAGCCAATCAATTAACTGGTACAAATAAACCCAAACGGGTCGTGCAAATTAGCCGCGCTGATGTAGTCTCTACCCAAGCAGCAAAATATTTAGACGAGTCTTTAACCAAAGCTGGCATTGCAACAGAACAGCGCATCATCAAAGCGGGTGCAGCAATTTCAGCGCAATCTCTAGGTAAATTGACTGCTGAGGATACCCTGGTATTTTGGCTGCACGGTAACGAATGGCAGCAATTAGGCAAAGCTTTACCACCCACCGTGAAGGCTGTGTATTTTTCTGAAGCATTGGCTGGCGGCCAATCTTTACCGGAAACCTGGCGTAAGGTCGCACACTTGGTTTATCCCTACCAACTACCCGACAAACGCCAATCTAATCTGACCAATTTTTATGCCTGGCATAAAATGAAAAAACTGCCGATTGTCGATGAACATCTTCAGGCGGAAGCTTTTTTCGCCGTGGAATTTCTGACCGAAACCTTATCCGAAATGTTAGATAACGTGTACCGTGATTATCTGCTGGAAAGAGCCGAAAACATGTTAAGCCGCAGTGAATCAGTGAAATCGGAACAGCAAGTACGCGAAAGACAAATGCGCGGCAAGATAGGCACTGCAATACAACAGCACAGCACCAGTATTTATCCCCATTTGGGGTTGGGTGTAAATCAGCGTTTTGCCTCCAAAGGGGCGTATATCACCCACTACGATAAAGACAACAAACTGGTGGCTGATTCCGATTGGATAGTGCCATGACCGTATTTAAGACTGAGACTACTTTTATGACTGACATTAATTCACTGATAAAAAAACTGATTTTAGGTTTTGTATTGCTAGGGTTATCACTGCCGTTATCAGCAGACGAAACACAAATTAACCCTGAAACTGCCGATTACACCTTGCCAGATGTTAGCGTGCTTCGTCAGGATGGTAAAAAACTGGATTTTATCAAAGAAATAGATGATGGCCGTCCGGTTATCCTAAATTTTATTTTTGCTTCCTGTTCTGCAATCTGTCCCATGCTCAGCCACACTTTTTCAAAAGTACAGGCTAAATTGGGCTTAAATGATAAACATGCACATTTGATGTCAATTTCCATTGATCCTGAAAACGACACACCTACAAAATTAACGGAACATGCCAAAAAATTTGGCGCAGGAACAGATTGGGATCATTACACCGGCACAACAGAATCCAGCACCAGCATCCAAAAAGCCTTTAATGTTTATCGCGGCGATAAGATGAACCATACGTCTGTCATTTTATTACGTGCAGCACCGAGTAAACCTTGGCTACGCTTAGAAGGTTTTGTCAGTCCAGACAAAATTATGGGTGAATATGATAATTTGAATCAACAACAATAAACATCAGTTTGGCTTGCTACCGAAACAAAGACTTACATGAAGAGGGTTACAAAATAAAAGACGAATATTTTTCTAATGCCGAACAAGGCAAATTTTATGTGCCTGTTGAGGATATTCAATTCCCCATTTATTTGGATAAAGACATTGTGCTATTTTTTAATAAAAAATGCCAAAACACCTTAGAGAGCTTACAAACATTGGTCAACGACTTATTACGTAAAGATATTGAAATTGCCAATCGTGTCAGTTTATAGTCTTTTAGAGTGAATTAAATACCCCCTCGACACCCATCAATCTAAAGGAGCATTCCCCATGTCCTCTTGCCAAGAACTCTACCAACAAGCCAACCAATACCGCCATTAGAAAAATGACAGCTAGCGGAATTATTATTGGCTGATCTGGATAAACCTGATCCAGAAATTGATGCCATCTGGCGTGAAGTAATCATGGTTCGACAAGGCTCTCATGAGCTTGTCGAATGGATCACCACGAACGGCCTTTTTCAAAACTGTCACACCTTAGAGGGATAGCCGTAAATCGTTATAATTGAGATTGTAAATTAAATTTCACTGTCGTGGTATTTAGTGTACATTCACAGCTTTTTTGATTTGTGGATGGGCTGTCTATGTATTATCTTGTTTTAAGCTTTATTGTTCTGGTGGTGACCTCGTGTTCGCAATTACCGCCAACACCTCAGCTACCCTCGCCGTATCCCGACACGTTACTGAGCAGGCCAGTGAAAGCTGGAAAAATAATGAAGCTGAATTACGAGGGCTTTACGATTTGGCTGGACTGTAACCGACATGGTGCCATTAAATTTCAATACAATGCCCAACGCGACAGTGGTTCAGCACCGCGTAACGACAGATTTTTCCTTGACCCTAAAGTGCCGAAAGAATGTCAACAAAAAACTGCCAAGGCTTATGGTCACAACTATGATCGTGGTCATCAAGTGCCGGCCAATCATTTAGACTATTCAGCGGCGGCCATTAAGGCCTCAAATACCATGACTAATATTTTGCCGCAAGCGGCCAATATGAATCGCGGTGCATGGTTGCTGACCGAAGAAATTATTGAATGTTACCGTGACATTGATGAGTTATTAGTTATTGGTGGTGTCATTTGGGGTAAAAATCCTGCCGATGATTACTTTGTGCAATCGCATGGCGTAACAACACCGGATGCGTTTTGGAAAGTGGTGGTACGTGGCATAGGGCAAGATGAGCAGGCTATCGCGTGGATAGTGCCCAATACACAAGAGGCTACCAAGAAAAATCTGGACGATTATTTGGTGAGTGTTGAGACAATAGAACGCTTAACGGGCGAGAAACTTCCGGTGGCTGATTATGCCAAGCAAGATAAGCTGACCCAGTCTTGGATGATTCCTAAAGGCTGTAACAAAAGTTAAGCAGGGCAGAAAATAGCCGTCTTTATGACGGCTATTTTTTAAGGCGAAATTACAATAAATCTAACAGCAGAAATAGCACTACGGTTAAGCCTAGTCCGCAGTGAATGACACCTTTAATGCTGGCACAAGGGCCGATTTTTCCGGCAGCCGGTAATTTTTGCACCAGACTATGGTTTTTAATCATAGGGTAAGCGCCGTTATATTCCAAAACCAAAATAACCGCTACTGCAAGAATAAACGCCAGTGCATGGAATTGATGGGGGTAATGGGCTGAAGCACCCATGAAAAATAGCATAGGCACTGAAAACAAAAAGTTGGTTCTTGATGCCAACCCGGCTTTTGCCAAAGCATCCGCAGCTTCCGGTAAAGCGGCGCCACCACTGGCAACTTGTGTTGCTGATGCAATCACTATTTTTTGATTAGGCCAGATAATCAGCCAGACGTTGATAAACATAAAAATACCTAACAACGCACCTACGTAAATATCAACCGACATGCTGCTGCCTTTTACGGCAAAAATGCCCAGCCCTGTGATTAAAGTAAACATTGCGCCCCAACGGAACCACCATAATGCGCGCGGTACCAGTTTTTGAATGGCATCTGCTTTAGCATCGCCGCTGGCTTCTTTAAAATATTCTGTTTGTACTAAGTTGAAGTAATACAGCAAACCGATCCAGGTGATCCCTCCCAAAAAATGCCCCCATCTCAACAGCATTTCTAGTCCTAATTTTGTGGTAACAATATCCATAACAATCCTCACTTTTTATAATTATGTGTTATTAACTTAATGCCGTGCTGTGTAAAACACAACTCGACCCTAACTATAAATCGTAATGTGCTGTTTTTGTCAAGATTATTTTCTGGTAAATGTTTTGAATAATTGGAGGGTTAAGGAAGGATGTGGGGTTTTTTGCCGTGTTAAGCGATACACCGTACACCCTTCGACAAGGCTCTCCTGAGTGTACCGAAGGGCTCAGGCCGAAGTGTGTGCCTTATTGAGTGTCCCGTCTTATGTGTGTAGCCCTCTAATTCATAGGACTCGGATCGGATTGCTTGAGATTTATGTCAATCGCGCAAGTGCAAATGCAAGCTTTTCGCCGCCCAATATTGACCGCTACTGATAACTCAAACCACTTTTTTAGTTCTGGAAGCATCATTTTTACGGCGATACCAATGGTAAAAGCCTCTTTTAGCCATCTCGACTATGAGTAAATAAATCACCACCATTGCCGCTAAAATGCCATAAAACTCAGTGGGCGGTGGAACAAAGCCGAAATACGTTCCCAAAGGCGTGAAGGGCAATGTTGCACCAATCAGCATTACCGAGAGCGATGTCGCTACCAGAACCGGATGGGCACGGCTTTTAAACGGATTGCCACGGGTGCGTATAACGAAGATTACCAGCACTTGGGTGGAAAGTGACTCGACAAACCAGCCAGTTTGAAACAGGGTTTCATTGGCCTTTAACACCACCAGCATCACGTAAAAAGTCAGAAAATCGAACATTGAACTGATGGGGCCGATCACCAGCATAAAATTGCGGATAAAATTCATATCCAGCACCCGAGGTTTCCGAAGCTCTTCTGGATCGACTTCATCTAATGGGATCGGTACTTCGGAAAGATCATACAGAATATTATTGAGCAATATTTGCGTGGGCAGCATGGGCAGGAAGGGCAAAAAGAGCGCCGCGCCCGCCATGCTGAACATGTTGCCGAAGTTGGAACTGGTGCCCATCATGATGTACTTCATGATATTGCCGAAAGTGCGGCGGCCTTCCAGTACGCCATCCAGCAGCACGTTTAAATCTTGGTCCAGCAGGATCATATCGGCGGCTTCTTTGGCGACATCGACTGCCGAATCCACTGAAATCCCGACATCCGCCGAATGCAGGGACGGTGCATCATTAATGCCGTCGCCCATATAACCCACCACATGGCCACGTGCTTTCAGTGCCAGGATTACTCTGTCTTTTTGTGACGGGTTAACCCTGCAAAACAGGTTGGCGGTCTCCACTTTAATCCGCAAAGCTGAATCATCCATCTGGGCGATGTCTTTACCGGTTAAAATGCCGGTTACCGGAATATTTAACTCAGCGCAAACATGCTGGGTGACCAGCTCGCTATCGCCGGTGACAATTTTAACCGTTACGCCCCAGTCCTTAAGCGCGGCAAGCGCAGTGCCAGCACTGGCTTTGGGCGGATCAAGAAAGCCTGCAAACCCTGCAAACACCAAATCTGATTCATCACCGATAACCGCATCGGAATGTTCTTGCGGAACATTTCGCCAGGCAATGCCCAATACCCGAAAGCCTTCTTTTTCAAGGCTAATGTGCTCGGCGTGTATGCGTTCGCGCGAAGCCTTGTCGAGCAAAATCTGCGCGTCATTACCCTGTTCTTCATAGCGGGTACACAGGCCAATAATCTCCTCGGATGCGCCTTTTACCACCAGTATTCGGCCATTGCCTTTGTCCAGCAACACGGACACGCGCCGTCGCTCAAAATCGAAAGGTACTTCGTCGATTTTCTTCCAGGCCGTCACATCAATATGTTCATGTGCCAGGATGGCATCGTCGAGTGGACTTTTAAGGCCGGTTTCAAAAAAGCTATTCAGATAAGCCAGTTCGAGCACCCGCTCGCTGGGTTTGCCTTGTGGGTCTACATGCTGTTCCAGGCGAATTTTGGCTTCGGTTAATGTGCCGGTTTTGTCTGTGCATAACACATCCATCGAGCCTAAATTTTGGATAGAAGCCAACCGTTTAACGATCACCCTTTTTTTAGCCATGTGCAATGCGCCGCGCGACAAAGTGACCGATACCACCATTGGTAGCAATTCCGGTGTGAGCCCTACCGCCAGTGCCACTGCAAACAGGAAAGAATCCAGCCACGGCTTGTGCATGAAAGCATTAACCAGTAACACAAACAGCACCAATAAAATGGTCAGGCGCATGATAAGCAAGCCAAAGCGGTGCGTGCCAACTTCAAAAGCTGTGGGCGGCGGCTGGCCGGTAAGGCTGTCAGCGATGGCGCCAATAGCCGTGCCGGTACCGGTTTTAACCACCCGCATCCTGGCACTGCCGCTGATGACGGTCGTGCCCATGAACACTGCGTTGGTGGCATCTTGCAACTCGGTTGCATCGGCGGCAAGTACCCCTGGATGTTTCTCAACAGGATAGGATTCGCCCGTGAGCAATGCCTGTTTGACGAACAGATCCTGCGCTGCCAATACCAAGCCATCTGCTGGAATCATATCGCCTGCAGAAAGCACGGCCAAATCACCAGGGACAACTTCTGTCACTGGCACATCAATAACCTTGCCATCACGAATAACCCTGGCGCGCACCGACACCGAATGCCGTAAGCTTTCCGCTGCTTTACCAGCCCGGTGTTCCTGCACAAAATCCAGCGTGACGCTCAACAGTACCATGACTGTAATAATGACAAAGTTGGCCATCTCGCCGGTAAAGGCCGAGATGGCACTGGCGACCAGTAGCAGAATAACCAGCGGATTTTTAAAACGGGCAAGGAATTGCAGGATTAAGGATTTTTGCTGGTGGTCGCGGAACAGGTTTTGACCAAACTTGGTGAGTCGTAAGTGGGCTTCCGCACTGGATAAGCCTGCTGCATCAGTCGCCAGTTCTGCTTGGGGTTCTGTGAGGGATTTTAGCCACCAAGCTGGATGCTCAGGCGTAGCCTTGGATTTTGCGGTTAATTTTTTCATGAGGAAATCCTAAATAGGGCGTATTGGCAGACTTCAAAAGAAGTGCTAACGGTCAAAATTGTCCAATAAATAGTTGTGTCACCAAAGATAAGCACTGGCCATTTTTCCCATAATTTCAAATTCAAACACGCGGTTTGCCGCAGTGCCGGCGACACCATGACAGACATGCAATGGCAACAAATGCTCTTCTCTGGGATGGCAGTATCTTGCCGCTGGGGCGCTCTCCCAGTTAATCAGCCTTTGTGTGCGCTCTGGTTCCGTAAGCTGGCTAATGGAACAGGTGTCCATAAGCCATTGCTCAAAGGATTCATTCATGGCTTGGGTTTGCTTTGTTGATGGCGCAAAAAACTCTTTGATGTTGTGGAATGAAAACCCGGAGCCAATAATAAGGACATTATCTTTTCTTAAATCCGCTAAAGCCTTGCCCATCTGGATATGTTCTTCAGGCTGCAAGCTATTAACCAGGGACAATTGGACACAGGGAATGCTGGCATCCGGGTACATAATCTTTAATGGCACAAATAAACCATGATCGAAACCCCGGTGGCTATCCAGTTTTGCTTCAATACCAGCGTTTTTCAATAGATTAAAAATTTTGTTCGCTAACGTCGACGACCCTGGGACCGAATACTTAATTTCGTAAGATTCTTTAGGAAATCCATAATAATCATATATCAGCGTGGGCAACACTCCGCTGGCAATGGTGGGGATATTTTCTTCCCAATGGGCACTAATCACCAAAATAGCACTGGGTTTTGTTAGCGCTGGTGTAATCTCCATCATAAAACGTATCAAGTTCTGATGATTTTTATCGCCCAGCAAAGGTAAAGGACCACCGCCATGAGAAAGGTACAAAACAGAACTTAATGGCGTTTTTGATGTGTTGCTCATAATGGCCTCACCTGCGATTCTAATAAATATAAGTTAGTTGATACCAAAAGACGGCCATAAATTAGCTAGGCAAAGATGTTTAGTGGTTCGACGGGTTACGCCTTTATTTTTTCTGTACGTAAAAAATCACGCCATGGGGTTGTTTGATAAAGTCAATAATCTGATGCCCAGCTTGATGGCAATACACACCAAAATCCAGATGAGCGGCAGGATCTGTGGTTGTTATTTTAATGATATGGCCGCTGCTTATTTCCATTAAGGCTTTTTTTAGACGTAATAAAGGTAACGGACACATTAAGCCGCTGGCATCGACATCCAGTTGAGTTTCAATCATGGTAAAAGGTTTTTTCGTAATCATAGGTGAGGGACTTATAATAACATTCTCAGTTGATCTACCTATGTTCAGAAAATGGATTATTTCCCGATTTTTGTTAAACTTACCCATCAGCCGTGTCTTGTTGTGGGTGCGGGTGAAGTTGCCGCCCGAAAAATTGATTTGTTATTACGGTCTGGCGCACAGGTTACTGTCATCGCTCAAGAAATTGGTGTAGCAGTTGCAAGTCTGCACGCGCAAAAGACGATCACCGTGTTGCAAAAAGCCTTTAGTGTTGAAGATGTTCATGATTACCGATTAGTGGTTTCAGCAACAGACGACTTAGAAACCAATCGGTTAGTTGCCAAAGCTGCACACGAGCGCTATATTCTCATTAATGTGGTTGATAACCCGGAGCTGTGCAGTTTTATTTTTCCAGCGATTATTGATCGCTCACCCATTATAGCGGCGATTTCATCAGGCGGTGCAGCCCCAGTACTCGCAAGATTATTACGTGCCAAAATGGAAACGGTCATTTCACCGGCGTATGGGCAATTGGCAAGTTTGGCGGAAAAATTTCGTGATACGGTTAAGCAGCAGATTAAGCATCCTCCGCAACGGCGTGTTTTTTGGGAACGTATATTTCAAGGTTCGGTTGCTGAGCTGGTTTTTGCCGGTAATTTAACCGCAGCTGAATCGCAATTGCAAAAGCGGCTGGCTGATGGCCAAGATAGCCTCCTACCATCTGGTGAAGTGTATTTAATTGGCGCAGGCCCTGGCGCTGCTGATTTATTGACGTTTCGAGCGTTGCGCTTAATGCAGCAAGCCGATGTTGTGGTCTATGACCGTTTAGTATCGCCAGAAATACTGGATTTGGCGCGGCGGGATGCTGAAAAGATTTACGTCGGTAAGCAACGGCAAAACCATGCACTGCCGCAAGAATCTATTAACGAGTTATTGGCCAGCTTAGCCAAACAGGGCAAGCGGGTGGCGCGGGTAAAAGGCGGTGATCCTTTTATTTTTGGTCGTGGCGGCGAAGAGATAGAAACCTTAATGCAACAAGGTATTAGCTTTCAGGTGGTGCCAGGCATTACGGCGGCTTCCGGTTGCGCCAGTTATGCGGGTATTCCGCTCACGCACCGAGATCACGCGCAATCGTGTACCTTTGTAACGGGACATTTAAAGGATGATTCGGTTAACTTAAATTGGACGCAGCTGGCTGCTCCCAATCAAACTGTAGTTATTTATATGGGCTCGGTGGGCTTAGATAAAATCTGTCAGGCATTGATGGCACATGGCAGTCCTAAAGACTTGCCTATTGCATTAATACAGCAGGGCACTACAATTAATCAAAAAGTAATTACCGGAACATTGGCAACTATTTCCGCTTTAGTGGCTAATCAGCATATTAAAGCACCTACTTTAATTATAATAGGCACTGTAGTCAGTTTACACAATAAATTGTCGTGGTTTTCTAATGAGCCAGCTGTACAAAACAATTGATCGTTGCGAAGAACATCCTGCTAAAAATATCAGGAAAAATTCAGCAGCTGTTCATGTAAGCTAGATGATACTATTAGCTATTCAAAAAAATAGCGCTTAGCGGCAATAAAACGATTGAATTATTCTGTCAAATTCCCTATTCTTCGTGGGTTTGACTTTTAACTGAACTGTGACAAAGCAGTACATTTTTAACTATAAGAGAGGTTGGTATGAAAAAAGCATTAGGTGTATTGGCAGGTGTTGTTTTAATTGCGTTAAGTGGCCAAGTAGCTGCTGATGAACAACTTGATATTGGTAAGAAAATTTATGATCGTGCTTTCGGTCGTGGCTGTGGTACTTGCCATGATATCGCATCAAATCCACAATTAACCGCCAATATTAAAACAGGCGCTTTGACAAGAGCGGGCTTTGAAGAAGTGATTAAAAATGGCAGAGGCGGAATGCCTAAGGCTATCGATGAAATCATGAAGAATGCGGCAGTAGTAAAAGCCGGTTATGGGGAGCCACAAGCGCTTGATGCGTTATTTGCTTATATCAGCAGCAAGTAATAAAACCTAGTACTTAGTCAGCTTTATAATGTCGAGTACTATAAAATACTCCGTTCGTCCTGAGCCTGTCGAAGGACTTGTGGTTCATGGTTCGACAAGCTC
>NZ_JAYTLQ010000023.1:0-14273 GCF_043729335.1 Crenothrix sp.
AACAGTCGCCTTGGGTTTACTTGGCGACAGTAATTCACCAAAGACGGGCAGGACTTCCAGTACCAAGACTACCTGTAGCCAAAGGGTCTGAATAAATACATTTAATGTTGGTTAACCGGCAACGCAATATCAACAACACGTTCATTGAAGCCATCAATACGGCTGGCCTTACCCGTTAATAGGGAAATGCTGTAAAGGCCGTAATTGCCATTTACCTTAAGTGAGGCGAAACCAAAGTTATCTACCGTTACACCCCACTGGGTCTTGCTGTAAATATCAAATCCCACTGCCGAATCTGTATCAACACCTAATTTACCGGTGGCTGAAAGTGTGCCTGTAGCAGGCGGAGATTGAAGCGACACTTGATCACGCACGGTATCTATATCAAACAAAGTTGTTGCAGTGCTTGCGCCATTAGGCGCCAGATCATTATTGGTGTAAGCGGCACCGGTAACGCCTTTTGCAATAGTGCCAGGCGCTGCGGGAGCTGGATAATTTAACGCGCCATTAACGGCAGTAACTCCGGGAACAGCACCATTAGTAGCATCATCAATATTGTGTGCCAGGTTTTGACCGAGCTCACTAATAACTCTTAAACGGTTCGCTGCGGGGTTAAAATCTACACCAAAATATTTGCTGGCATCAAGCGGCACACTCAGTTTACTCACCAAGCTTAACTTTGCGTTATTAGTATTAATGGAATATACGCCGCCGCCGTTACCCACACCATACAATAGTCCGTTTTGTACGCGGAAATCTATACCAATCAAATATCTGTCAGCCGCATCAAAGCCATTAACGCTGCCAAGCGTATGTGCCCAGCGTGGCGAGGCGGTATGGAAATGTATCAGATATCCAGCTTCGGTAAGGCCTACTGCTTTCAGATTCATGCCTTTATTGGAATCATTGTCATGGGCAAAAGAGGCGGATGTTAATAATGCCAGGGAAATACCGGCGACAATATTCATTGTTTTTGCAATTTTTTTCATAATAGTTCTCTCAAAAAAGGAAAGGTAGAATTGAATCACGGATGATCCAAGTGGTTTACTACATGCTGTCGATTTATATTTCCCAAGCTTACTGGAGAGCTATAAATAAAAGCAGGTGTTTATCTGGTTTTTTATCAAATTAATCAATAATAACCCGAATAAAAGAGCACAATAAGTTATGAATATTTAGTTATCTTTTATGTAACGTCATACATTACTTACTACGCTATTTTTTTTAATTTGGATGCAAAATAATTAAAATATTTTAAAAAAATATTAACCGTTCACTCACAAACTAATTTTATTTTTAAGTTATCAGAATACACTAGGCACAGCTAGTCACTCGCAAATACTAATACGTGATAAACTATATGAATGGTTAATATTTAAGCGCTAAGCGTGCTATATTTTATTATTGATAAGTCCTTTTTTTAAAGTAAGCAGTTCAACTGCCCTTTGAAAAACCAGGACAGTTTACGACGGGTATAGGGGGATTTATTTAAAAATCCCATTTTTCAAAATGAAAAGTTAATGTTTACATGTATTGTTGATTAACAACAAAATACTTGTAATATCCTAGTTAAGCCAAGTATTTACCGTCTGTGCGGTAACACACAGACTATCAATACATTAATGAATATACTTCCCTGGAAATTAAAATGGGGCTTCATGACCGGTTTGTTAATAAAGTTAACCCTATCGGTAATAAAGGATCTGTAAGTATTCATTTTCTCCTTTGAAAAATAGGGCGGATGAATGATTACAAGCATCTGAGTATATTAGTGTTTTATTTTCAGTATCATATAAAGGCCGAGCAGGGTGATTTACAGCTTAAAAAAACTAGCCATACTTTTAATAAGCCCTGTTTCACACAGTGTTTTTACAGTGCTATGGGTATGGACACTGAGTGTGTTGGCATTTAATACCTATGCAGAAGTGTTGGTTTCAGGTGTTAGCGGCAAAGCCAAAGATAATGTCATGCTGTCGTTGTCTTTGGAAAAAGAAAAATGTGATGCTTCCAAATGGAAAATACAACACACATTTGATGATTCAGAACGGGAAATAGACGAGGCTTTACGGGCTTTAGGTTATTATCACGCAGTAACTAAAAAATCCTTGGTATTCAATGACGCATGTTGGAGGGCGAGTTTTGATATTGATGCGGGTTCCAGAGTGGTACTCAGTGATGTGAGTATTATTATTAACGGCGATGCTAAAAATGATACTGAGTTTTTGTCTGATCTTGACAAGCTGCGCTTAAAACAAGGCAGTTCATTGCATCATGGAAAATACGAAACCATGAAGAGCAAGATTGAATCGTTGGCACTTGGCAGTGGCTATTTGCAAAGTGAATTTACCGAAAAAAAATTGTTTATTAATAAACAAAATAACACTGCACAAATCCAGTTAGTATTTAATACCGGAAAGCGCATGAAGATTGGCAATGTTGTTATTAAACAAAATATATTAGATGCTGACTACGTAAACAAGTATCTTACGATAAAACCCGGTGATATTTACAGCAGCGAACAACTGGCTAAAACCCATAATGCACTGGCACAAAGTGGTTATTTTGACATCGTCGATATTCGTTCCGATCTTGAAAATATTCAGCAACAACGAGTACCTGTCACTATTACCTTAACCCCTAAAAAGAAAACACATTATGCCCTGGGTATTGGTTACGATACCGATGTCGGCTTGCTTTTAAACGGTTCTTACATCAATCATCTTATCAATAAACAAGGGCATTTTTTTACCGCTAATATTGATGTTTCTCCGGTATTATCGGTTGCCGAAATGTTATATACCATTCCGCTGGCTAACCCGACCACCGATTTTTTGACCTTTGGTACCGGCCTTAAGCGCGAGGATAACGACAGCTTTAAATCCCTGTCCGCGGCGCTTTCTGTGCGCCATAAGCATGCCTATGACAGCGGCTGGAAGCAGACTGTATTTCTGGATTATACCTACGAAGACTTTACCATAGGCCCCACAAATGGCCAGACCTTATTACTGGTTCCCGGCGCTAACTGGTTACGTTCTGTCTCCAATAATCCGTTGCGGCCTTCTAATGGTTACCGGTTAGAAGCGGAAGTTAAAGGCAGCGTTAAACTGCCGCCGGTTTCTGATGCCAGTTTTCTACAAGGGTATTTTTCCGGCATTTGGTTACATGACTTGCCTTTGAAAGGAAAATTTATCGGGCGAACTCTGCTAGGCGCAACCTTGGTGGATAACATCACTGATCTGTCAACCAGTTACCGGTTTTATGCAGGTGGCCTTAATAGCGTGCGCGGCTATGCCTATAAGGAATTAGGCCCTAAAGATAAATTCGGCTATGTTGAAGGCGGCAAGTTTTTAACGGTAGTCAGTGCCGAATATGAACAGGCTATCTACGATAACTGGGCGGTAGCCGCTTTTGTAGATACCGGTAACGCCTTTAATGCCGACAGCATTCAATTAAAAACCGGTGTGGGTTTAGGGGTGAGATGGTATTCGCCGGTAGGGCCGGTGCGGGTGGATTTTGCAATTCCATTAAATGAATCAGATTCTTCATTTCAAATTCATTTTGCCACTGGCGCAAGGCTATGAAGCCGCGTTATGGGTTAAGCATACTGCTAGTTTTTTTGGTGCTTATCCCTATGGGGTTTGTTTGGCTAATCAGTGATGAAGCGGGCAGCCGTTGGTTATTACAGCGTATCTTTTCCATGTTGCCTGCACAGATTTCTGTCGAAAAAATCCAAGGCCGATTAATTGACCGGCTTTCCTTAACTGGATTACATTACCAAAGCGCTAGCCAAACGCTAGATATTAAGCAGGGCGTTTTAATCTGGCAGCCAGTGCAATTATTATCGGGCACGCTAAACATTGTTGATTTAAACGTTAACGGTTTAAGTATTAAAACTATATCAACCAAAGACGAGCAAAAAAAACCTTTTGATCCTACAACGCTTAAATTGCCTGTTCAAATTGATATTAACAACCTTCTGGTAACCGATATAAGCTTTGAAAGTGAGGGCGAGTTACAGCCATTTGATAAACTGCAATTGGTCGCAAAGACAGAAAATAACCAACTCAAAATCCAGTCCTTTTCAATTAATTCCACTTTGGTAAATGCCAGAGCTGAAGGCGCGGTAACCCTGGATAAGCCTTTTCCGTTAAACCTAAAGGCAAATTGGCAGATTAACGCCGATAAAAATGGCGTATGGCAGGGTTCAAGTACATTCAGCGGTGATCTTGACACACTGGTTTTTAATAACCAGATCACTTCGCCGTTTAAATTAACGCTGCAAGGCAATGTAAAAGAGCTGCTGCAAACACCGCGCTTAAACGTACAAGGCGATTGGCATAATTTAACCTGGCCATTGGCTACAAAACCTCCGCAACTGCAAAGCCCACAAGGGCATTTTGAACTGGCCGGTTTACTTGATAATTATCAACTTAGCCTGAATGGAGCGCTCAACCAGCAGTATTTACCCCAAGCCTCGCTGTCTTTTAAAGGCACGGGTAGTCTGGATGCCATAAGCATTAATAAGTTGGAGCTTAAATCCAGCACGGGCGTATTTCAATTGCTAGGGAATGTAAATTGGGGTGATTTGCCGCAGTTTGATTTAACCGCGACTGGACAAAAATTCAATCCAGGTATTGTTATCGCAGAGCTTCCAGGCAACCTGACCTTTACCAGCCATGTTAAAGGCAAGCTTGATCCTAAAGCCTGGCAAATAACCGCCGAAATTAATCAGTTAACCGGCCAACTGCGCAATTATCCGGTGAGCGCCAATGGCAAACTGGCTTTGAACGGCGATCAACTTAAAGTGGATGCCCTGCATATTAGTTCAGGCAGCAATAAAATTGCAGTCAATGGCCAAGTTGGGCAAACCAATAATGCCCTGATATTTTCTATGGACATGCCGAAATTAAATACCTTATGGCCGACTTTAGCGGGTAATTTACAAGGTACTGGCCGTTTACAGGGCAGCTTGAAAACACCCATAGTAAAGCTTGAGGTTAAAGGCAAGCGCTTGCAATTTGCACAGCACAGCACGGAAACTGTGTCGTTAAATGTTGATTACAACCATGCCGACCAAAAAATAGCGATGCTGCACGTTGCCGCTAATGGTGTTAAAACGGGCACTACTGAGATAAGCAAGTTATTAATCGATGGTAAAGGCACGCTGAAGCAACATGACTTTAAAGCGGATATTTATTCATCAAAAGGCAATGTCTCGACGTTATTAAAAGGCAGTTTGCTAGCGGATACCTGGAAAGGCGAAGTATCAAAATTAACGCTTACCGAGCAAAACGATAATATATGGATGCTTAAAAATCCGATGGCTATTCGGGTAGACCAAAAACCACTTGGCTTTGATGTTAGCAGTAACGAAGGCTGTTTAGTGCGGCAATCGGCTTCATTGTGCATAAAAGGGGTGTACGCTGCTAGCAGCGATTTTAATGCCCAGCTAACTGCAAAATCGCTACCCACTGCGCTGATACAGCCGTACTTACCGGAAAAAGTGATTGTAAAAAGTTTAATTAATGGCACTGTCGATATTCAGCGGCAAAAAAATGCTTTAAAGGGTAATTACAAAATAGCCTTGTCGCCTAGCCAGATTTTTTTACACACCCAAAAAATCCCACAAGAAATTAATTTAGGGGCTTCATCGGTAGCGGGCACTATTAAAGGCGATAAGGTCTCGGCAGATATTAACCTGCACTTGGCAAACCGGGATTATGTGCAAGGCCAAGTGTTGCTGGATATCGGTAAAACGCAGGCCGTGTCAGGAAAAATAGCGGCAAAAATTGCCGATTTTTCTTTAGTGCCCGTTTTTGTTCCGCAATTATCCAATACTCAAGGGCTTTTAAAAGCTGATGTAACGCTGCAAGGCACACTACAGAAACCCTTAATAACTGGCTATTTTGATCTCACTGATGGCGCGGTTACTATAGGCCAAGCGCAATCTGGGCAGATGGGCTTGCACAGTATTAATCTGCATGCCGTTACTCGGGGTAATCGACTCCAATTGCATGGCTCGACACTACCGGTTATGCTCAATAAGCCCGATGCCAGCCGAACTATAGAACTCAAAAGCCTTATTACTATTGATGCTAATTTGCAGCAAAAAGAAGTGCTGAGCGGAAATTTTCGTTTGAGTATGCCGGCTAACACCACAATTTCATTGCTAAGCCCACAAGCCAACCACAAAATTGTATTGGGTGTGTCGTCACTTTCTGGGGTTATTAATGGCGAATCCGTAAATGCCAATTTGGATATTGCCTTAACGGGCGCCGATTATGTGCGTGCTAAACTGCAAATGAACACCGGTAACACGCAAGCACTGTCGGGTCAGGCAACCGCTTCCATCCGCGATCTTAGTTTTATTGAACCGTTTGCTCCGCAATTATCCAATGTCAAAGGCTTGTTAAGTGCCGATATGACGCTAAAAGGCACGACAAAACAGCCGCTTGCCAATGGCAATATCAGCTTTAGCAATGGCGCTGCCAATGTGGATGAGTTGGGGCTTAATATTCATGATGTTAACCTTCAGGCCACAACCTCCTTTTACAATAGCCAACAAATTCAGTTACACGGCTCAGCAAAATCCGGCGAAGGCCTTGTTACCCTGGACGGCACAGTGGGTTTGCAGCCCGATTTGCAATATCCTGTAGCGTTAACGCTAACCGGTAAAAACTTTGAAGTGGCAAAAATACCCGAGGCACAAATTGCTGTGTCACCTAATTTAAAGATTGCCTTGACTCAGCAGCAAAGAAATATCACTGGCCAGATAGAAGTACCCAAAGCCTTGCTAAAAATTCAGACCTTGCCGGAAAACGCCGTCAAAGTCAGTGCTGATGAAATTATTATTGGCGAGGAAAAACCGCAAAGCACTAAGCTGCCTGCGCCGGACATGAATGCCAATATAGATGTTAAGCTCGGTGAGCAAGTCAGTTTTACCGGCCAGGGTTTACAAACCAATTTGGTGGGTAATCTCCAGATAATCAAAACCGGCGACAAAATGGCGATGCAAGGCAATGTCGATATGAAAAAAGCCAGCTATAAACGTTTTGGCCAACAGTTAACCGTGCGCAAAGGTCGGCTTTTATTCAATGGCCCTGTCGATAATCCCTGGCTTGATGTAGAGGCCATACGTGAATCCAAAGACAAGAAAATAACGGCGCTGTTGACGTTAAGCGGACAATTAAAAAATCCGCAAGCGCTGGTATCGTCAGAACCGGCTTTACCTGAAACAGAAGCGCTGGCGTATCTGGTTACTGGCGGGCCGTTAAATCAAGTGAGTAAATCAGATAGCAACGTGCTGGCCAGTGCGGCATTATCTTATGCGGGCGGGAAGGCGGGCTGGATTGCTGATAAATTAGGCATTAATAACTTTCAGGTAGAGGAGGGGAACACGTTGCAAGATACCTTGCTGGCCATGGGGCAATATCTAACCCCCGATTTTTATATTGGCACCAAAGTGGGCCTGTTTAACAAACAGGCTTCGTTGGTAGTCAAGCGCAAATTGACCAATACGATTAACGTTGAAACCCAAACCGGTACCTCACAACGCATAAAATTGAATTACGAATTTGATGGGGATTAAACTTGCAGGTGAATGCTTACAAAAAAGGCAGATGAGGATTATGGTTATTTTCCTCACCTTATTAAATAACTAAAAATCCAAATTTATCTGCCATTCAGGATATTATTAGCGCCTTGGGTCAGTATATTATGTTATAAATAAAATACATCGTAGCGGTTAGCCTTCAATTTTAGTCATTATCCAGATTCCCTTTATTTTGTAATGCCGTCTTAAGCATCTCTTGATGAGCGGAAGGTATTTTTTAATAAGGCGATTAAATAATAACAACTGTTGATGGTTACGCTATTTTTGATTTTCACTTTTAAGCAAGCCTAGAGACAAAAATGAACGCGATAGTGTCAACACGGCATAGCCCCAATCAAAATCATCTTCTTGCCGCACTGCCTTCGGAAATACTCGCCCGACTTTCGCCGAATTTAGAACTGGTCACCTTGTCGCTGGGTGATGTGTTGTATGAATCCAGTATTCCAGTGCAACATGTTTAT
The DNA here is from genome assembly GCF_043729335.1 of Crenothrix sp. Classification (NCBI taxonomy): domain Bacteria; kingdom Pseudomonadati; phylum Pseudomonadota; class Gammaproteobacteria; order Methylococcales; family Crenotrichaceae; genus Crenothrix; species Crenothrix sp. Next base: position 8,074 of record NZ_JAYTLQ010000023.1, read on the forward strand.
TTCCCCATTACGGCTATTATTTCATTGCATTATGTGATGGAAAATGGTGCCTCCACAGAAATTGCCGGTGTGGGTAACGAGGGCATTGTCGGCGTTGCGGTATTCATGGGCGGTAACACCATGCCCAGTCTTGCCACCGTGCAAACCACAGGCTATGCGTACCGACTGAAAAAACGCCACATGATGGAGGAATTTAATCGTGCAGGTGGCCGTCGTTCCGGGGCAATGCAAAATTTAATGTTACGTTATACCCAGGCATTAATCACGCAAATTTCCCAAACGGCGGTGTGCAATCGCCATCATTCCATAGAGCAGCAACTGTGCCGCTGGCTGTTATTAACGCTGGATCGTTTGTCTTCCAATGATTTAACCATGACCCAGGAATTGATTGCCGGTATGTTGGGCGTGCGCCGTGAAGGTATTACCGAGGCCGCAGGAAAGTTGCAACGTGCGGAGTTGATCAGTTACCGCCGTGGCCACATTACGGTACTTGAACGCTCTGGGTTGGAAGAGCGCAGTTGTGAATGCTACAGTGTGGTAAAAAAAGAATTCCAGCGTTTGTTATGGGATGGGCTAGATACTTTGCCCCCTGTTAAACGGATGGAGCGGCCACAAAATTCGTTACGCCGTTGATGCATTTAACGGCTTTAGGTAACTCGTAATAAATAATCTTCGCCATCCTTTATAGTTCCCACGCTCCGGCGTCACTGCTATTTACAGCGTTTTTATATCAGTTGAATAACATTAATTATTAGTAGTGGAGTACAAACCTAGGTTTGTATTCCCTCGAATCTACCTAATCGATACTGAAAACGCTGTAAGTTAAGGATTTTTATTCTCGAACGGTAGGGTGGGCAGGCTTTTTGTGCCCACGCGCAATACTACGGCAATGCAAAAGGTGGGCAAAAAAACCTGCCCACCCCTACCTGATTTCCCTTAACTTAATAGTAGTGGGAACGATGCAGCCTTGTCTTCCACGCTTTGCAATAAAGATTCAGCTTAATCTAAAATAGCACTCTTATGTGCGGTAACGCACAGAAGCAAGACGCTTAAATCCCATAATACAATTAGGTGTTATCTGTTTAAACAACGACAAGTTTAAAGGGGTGGCCCATTAGAAGACCTTAATGGTTGTGGAGGCTAAAAAGGCGTTAAGACAAATTCTTTAAAAAAATCCCCGTTTTTCGTAAAAATTTTCAAATTTTTAAACCGTAAATTCTTACCTGCGGGCGTCGCCAGACCACTCCGATTGCATAAAAGTAACTATGTTTAAAAAAAATACCACTCCATCTATTAATGATCTTTTAAATAGGCGCAAAGCTGATTTTTCCTCAAAGCCTACCCGTAAAATCATTGGATTGTCTATTGCGGTAACGGTGTTAGTAGCGCTGATATCGGCAGCATCCTTTTGGGCTTTTAACCAAATAGTAGCCGCCGCTAATGGACGCGATCACACCCACGCCATCATCCGCCAGGCGGAAAACTTATTATCGGCACTTAAAGATGCTGAGGGTGGCCAACGCGGCTATCTGTTGACCGGTAATTCAATTTTTTTAGAGCCTTACCTCGCGGTGCGCGATAGCATCCCTGTGGATCTGCAAAAACTGCATCGGGCCAGCATGAGCCCCAGCGCTCAAAAACATCTGGATGCACTGATACCTTTAGTCAAAGCCCGATTAGCCATAATAAACCACACCCTTGAAATGTATCGTAAGCATGATCTGCCAGCTGCCATACAGCTGATAAGACAGGGCGAGGGTAAAAAACTCATGGATGGCATTCGTAAAGAATTAAAAGATTTTAAAAAGATAGAAGAAGGCGCACTGGCAGCGCTCGAAGTTAGATTTCAATTGAACATGCGCAATCTGTTTATCATGATTAGCGCCGCCAGTATATTTACCCTGCTGTCGGTATTTTTGCTGGGCTATTTAGTGTACCGCGAAGATCAAAACCGGCTAAAAGCAATCCTGCATGATTCCACCCGGCAGTTGCTTGATGATCAGCGGGAAATTAATGCCCAACTACAAAAAGCACACAATAGGGTGCAGTTTAACCAAGAAAAGCTCGCCATTACCCTCAATTCCATTGGTGATGGCGTGCTGGCCACTGACCTTGAAGGCCGCGTTAACTTATTAAATCCAGTGGCCGAGCAACTGACCGGCTGGACGCAAACGGAAGCCACCGGCCTTGCCGTGGAAGATATTTTCCAGATCATTGATGAAAAAACCCGTCAACCGGCCATTATTTCAATAAAAAGCGCGTTGGCTTACGGCACAATACAGGGGAAATCTGCCCATAAATTGCTTATTGCCCGTGATGGCAAAGAATACGCGATAGCCGACCGTTGCACACCGATTCGCGACCGCGATGCCAAGGTCGTGGGGGCTGTGCTGGTGTTCCATGATGTCACCGAGGAAAATACAGCCCAGGAGGCGTTGCGCCAAAGCGAAGCGCGCTTGAATTTTACGTTGCAAATGACCCACACCGGCGGATGGGAACTTAATCTGCTGGACGGCTTAGCGCAGCGTACCCTAGAGCACGACCACATCTTTGGTTACGATTGCTCCCTGCCACACTGGACTTACGATATATTTTTGCAGCATGTATTGCCTGAGGATCGTGCGGAGGTGGACAGGGGGTTTCGCGAAGCGACTGCGGCCAGGATGAACTGGAATTTTGAATGCCGTATCTGCCGGGTTGATGGCAAAGTGCGTTGGATTTTGGTATCCGGTCAACACCAAAATGATAAGGCCGGAAACCCATCGCGTCTAGTGGGCATAGTCCAGGACATTACCGAACGCAAGCAGGCCGTTGAAGACAGCCTTCGATTTTTTACGCTTTCCCAGGAGCCATTATGCATAGCTGGCTTTGACGGCTATTTTAAAACGCTAAACAAGGCCTGGGAAAAAAGGTTGGGTTACACCATCGCCGAGCTGCTTGCCAAGCCTTTCATCGAGTTTGTTCACCCAGATGACCGGGAAGCTACGCAAGCCGAAGTGCAAAAACTCATAAATGGCGGCCATAGCCCTAACTTTCAAAATCGTTATTTATGTAAAAATGGCACTTACCGATGGCTTTCCTGGAGCGTCACCACGGTCATTCGGGAGCAGCTGTTTTATGGTTCTGCACGCGATATCACCACGCGCAAGCACACTGAGATAGAACAGAAAAAACTCAGCCAACGGACACTGCTGGCCTTGGATGCCGGGTGTTTGGGGGAATGGAGTTGGGAGGCTGCAAGCAATAAAGTCATGCTCAGCCCTACTGCTGCAAAGATATTTGACCTTCCGGCCGGGGTTCCGGTTACCCGCGAGCAAATGCGCTATCAACTGTCTGCCGAGGCGGCTGAATATGCCCGCAAGGCTTGGGATCAAGCACTGATAGAGCACACGCCATATAACAACGAATACCGATTAATTCGTGATACCGGCGAGCACTACTGGGTTTCCATGACTGGCCGTGGCAACTACGCAGAAGACGGCACGCTAATTGGCATGAACGGTGTGGCGCAGGACATTACCGAACGCAAGCTATCCGAGGCGACAAAGCTACGGCTTGCCGCCATTGTAGAGTCATCTGATGACGCCATTATCAGCAAAGATTTACACGGCATCGTCACCAGCTGGAATGCCGGGGCGGAAAAAATGTTCGGCTATTCGGCTGCCGAAATGATAGGCCAATCTATCTTAAAGCTAATACCACCGTTGCGCCACGGTGAAGAAAACGTCATTCTTAATGAAGTCTATTGTGGCCGTAACGTACAAAACTTTGAGATGGTGCGTTTACATAAAAATGGCACTAGCATCCATATTTCCGCAACGGTATCGCCTATCAGAGACGAATCTGGAACCATTATTGGTGCCTCTAATGTAGCGCATGATATTACTGAGATTAAGCGCAGAGAAGACCAGGTACGTGAAAGCGAGCGTCTTTTCCGCGCTATGATTGACGCTTTGCCTATCGCCATTTACACCACAGATGCCCAAGGCCTGCTGACTTATTTTAATCCTGTTGCCGTCCAATTTGCTGGACGGGTTCCAGAATTGGGCGTTGACCGGTGGTGTGTAAGCGCCAAACTTTTTCATGTAGATGGCAGGCCGTTTCCACTTGATGAATGTGAGATGGCGATTGCGCTGAAGCAAGGCAAGGCAATTGAAGGCGCTGATGTTATTGCAGAGCGGCCCGACGGAACGCGCATTATGTTTACGCCTTACCCGACACCGTTGTTTGATAGCGCCGGTAATCTGGTAGGCGGCATCAACATGCTGATGGATATCACCCAGCGCAGGCAGGATGAACAGGAACTGACACAGGCTAAGGCCTTGGCAGAAAAAGCCAACCGTGCCAAGTCGGAATTTTTGTCCAGCATGAGCCACGAACTGCGCACCCCGCTGAATGCTATTTTAGGGTTTTCTCAATTATTGGAGGCCAGCGACCCGTCGTTAACAGCCACGCAAATGCAAAGAATACGCCAGATTATTAAAGCCGGCTGGTATTTGCTGGAGCTGATTAACGAAATCCTCGACCTTAGTTTAGTGGAATCCGGCAAGATATCGCTGACCCTTGAAGCCGTATCACTCCTTGATATTATGCACGAATGTGAGGCCATGATAGAACCGCAGGCGCAGCAAAAAAATATTCAGCTGACGGTTCATCCCTATGATTGTGGCTTATTTGTTTATGCCGATAGAACCCGGTTAAAGCAGGCATTGATCAACCTGCTTTCCAATGCCATTAAGTACAACCACCCCCATGGCAGCGTGGAAGTAAAATGCAGCCCTGCAAGCACCCCAAACCACCTGCGTATTAGTATTAAAGATACCGGTGATGGCTTGTCGCCTGAAAATATAGCGCAACTGTTTCAGCCGTTTAACCGGTTGGGGCAAGAAGCCGGTACAGTGGAAGGGACGGGCATCGGTTTGGTCGTCACTAAAAAATTGATTGAATTAATGGGCGGCAGCATTGGCGTGGAAAGTAGCGTGGATGTGGGCAGCGAATTCTGGATTGAAGTAGCTAAAAGTGTTGCGCCACAAGACACTACTGACTGTGCGACGCTTCCAGAGCCTGTGCCGCAAGATCATGCCATGGTGGTATCTAGCACCCTGCTTTATGTGGAAGATAATCCGGCCAATCTGCTGTTGGTTGAGCACATTATTGCAAGCCACCCGCATTTGCGCTTGTTAAGTGCTGCCAATGCTTCTTTGGGGATAGAAATTGCCCGCGCCCATCTTCCGGATGTCATTTTAATGGACATTAATCTGCCCGGCATTAGCGGTCTAAAAGCCCTGAAAATTCTGCGTTACGATCCGGCAACCAAGCATATTCCGGTTATTGCGCTCAGTGCCAACGCCATGCCCAACGATATTGACAAGGGCTTGAAATCGGGATTTTGCCATTACCTGACCAAACCCATCAACATTAATGATTTTATGAAAGCCTTGGACGAAGCCTTGAAGCTTGCCGAAAAAACTCAGCTTAAAGGTGGCGTGTCTAATGATGGTATTAGTGAAGGTTAATCCGTTCGGGGTGAGTGATTAACAGTATGCTTTCAGGTTCAGGCCAAACGGTTAAGCCTTACTGCTCACCGTTCGCCCATTTAGGTAGCCACTTCCACTGATTGCAACTGAACTGCCTGGTAAATATCAACTGGGAAACCCACCAACCTCAAAATATTTTGTTGTACCGCATTCAGCGGGGTCATAAAGTTATGTTCAACTCCATCGATGATCAGCATACTCAGCGTTATGCCCCGAAATGCCGGCTACCAACTTAAAGTGGGACAAACCGCAATTAAGTAATCATCCGGTGTCACTTGATTACGTAATGCCTATCATGGGCTAATGATAAAAGCGCCACAACTCAAGCCATCCGAAAAACACTGCAGAGGCCGTGGCATTAAAGCTGGAAAATCGGGCGGTGGCGTTTGAGGTTATTGCCGCCCAACAGGGCATTTCGGATAAAAACAATGCCCTGCAAAAGTTCCGTAACCAAATTGTAGCCTTATCTAGCCACGTCAGTTTTTGGTGGCTGTGGGTCGGCGAAATACTCATGGGGTTATCAGTGGACGATCCGACTCGGCAATGGTTAACAGGTAAGTTATTGCCGGTTGTTCCAGCATATCTGGCTTGATATTGAAGGTCGGCGTTTGTTTGGTCATGGCTAACACTATATGTAGTGGCTACCCCACGAAATCGGGAAGA